>JADZFW010000022.1 GCA_020854235.1 Flavobacteriaceae bacterium | reverse complement strand
TTGGCTGTTACCATGATGCGTGCACCACAAAGTAGGATGGATATTTTAACTCCCGATGAATTGGAGGATTTAATTTCCAGTTCTCGCTTGGTCGATAAATACAATGAAGAAATAGACCGCGAAAGTGCCTATGAGATGTTGACTAAAAAAATTGAAGACATCAGGGAAGACAAAGAAGACGAAGAACGCGACCAAGAACGTGAAAAAGAACGTCGCCAAACGTCTACTTCTAGAAGTACCCGTCAAAATCCAATTATTAAAGTAGTCACCAGTGCCGGTTTTATCAGAGGTCTTTTTGGCGTTTTATCTAAAGTGTTGAGATAATATGATTTTGCGGTAAAGGAATATGGGTTTTATGTGAAGGAGTTGAAGATATTTATAATATGAAATTTATCACTCAATGCTTCGACTTCGCTCAGCAACCGTAACCAATATCTATATAACAGACCAATCCTTTTAATGGCACAAAAACTCAATTCTTTTCTAACTTATGATTAGGAAATCTAATGACTAAAACCCTATATTTGCGTCTTAAAAAAATAATTTAACATGATCAATAAATTTAGTGCATGGCACAACGTTTCTCCAGGCGATAATTTACCTGAAATTGTAAATGGGATCATCGAAATTCCGAAAGGATCACGAGCCAAATACGAATTGGATAAAGAAAGTGGATTTTTGAAAATGGACCGTGTTTTATACTCTTCGGTATATTATCCAGCCAATTATGGTTTCATACCCCAAACTTATTGTGATGATCATGACCCATTGGATATTTTAATTATTTCACAAGTAGATATTGTACCTATGTGTATCGTTTCTGCTAAAGTAATTGGTGTTATGCGCATGTTGGATAATAACGAAGCTGATGACAAAATCATAGCTGTTGCTGTTGGAGATCCTAGTGTTGCACACATCAAAGATATTTCAGAATTGCCTCCGCACTTCATTTCCGAAATTGAACATTTCTTTATGGAATACAAACGTTTGGAAAACAAAGAAGTAAAAGTGGAAAACTTTTTAGGAAGAGAAGTAGCGATTGAAATACTTCAAGATGGTTTCAAAATGTACCACGAGTATTTTACACCCAAAATTATGAAAACCAAATAACCGATTTTATTCGCCGTCTATTCCTTTGTAGGCGGCGATTATTTTTTTCACTAATCGGTGTCGCATCACATCTTTATCGTCCAAGTGAATAATGGATATTCCGGGAATATTGCTCAAAGCTACAACAGCTTCCTTAAGTCCTGAGGTTTGTTTTTTAGGTAAATCTACTTGACCCGGATCTCCGGTAATCACAAATTTTGCTTCCATACCCATACGCGTCAAAAACATCTTCATTTGCATGTGTGTCGCATTTTGTGCCTCATCCAATATGACAAAACTTTCATTTAAAGTGCGTCCGCGCATAAATGCCAAAGGTGCAATTTGAATAATTCCTTTTTCAAAATAACCTTGTAATTTCTCATGCGGAATCATATCGCGCAAAGCATCGTACAAGGGTTGCATATACGGATCGAGTTTTTCTTTCAAATCACCGGGTAAAAATCCGAGGTTTTCGCCGGCTTCCACCGCAGGTCGGGTGAGGATGATTTTACGCACTTCTTTTTCTTTCAGGGCTTTAACTGCTAAAGCTACAGCCGTATAAGTTTTACCTGTACCGGCAGGACCAACGGCAAAAAGCATATCGTTTTTCTTCAAAGCTTTAACCATTTCTTGCTGATGCTTGGTTCTGGCCTTGATGATCTTGCCATTGACTCCATGAATGAGAATATCATCACCCAGCATTTCTTTATCCAAGTCATGAGCGGCATTCAACATCAAAATGCGTTCGATACTGTTTTCATCTATGGAATTAAAACGATTGAAATAATCGGTGAGCATTTGCAATCTTTTCTCAAACTCATCAATGATTTCAGCTTCTCCGAAAACTTTGATTTGAGCATCTCGAGCCACAATTTTGAGCTTGGGAAAATGCTCTTTGATGATTTGTAAATATTTGTTATTGACCCCAAACAAGTCGGATGGGTTGATTTCAGTGATTTCGATTAATCTTTCGTTCAAATGCGGTATGGTTTTAATGAATTTATTGAGATAGCTAACTGTTTAATTTATTCTCAGATTGGTTTAAATGAATCTTGCAGCAAATCTTCAAACAAATATCCATATAATTTTCAAATTTTAGTCTCAAATTATGGTAAATTTATGTAGGTTTGTACATTGACAAGGCTAATGTATTAAAAATATAATTTGATATGGTCAAGCCAATGTGAAATTTTTGTTGAGTAATTGAAAAAAGCGTTTTCATACCTGTAATTGGGTATGAATTAAATGCATTTAAACCCAAATTTAAACCTGCAAATATCTGTGTCTATTATAACACTAACATCCGATTTTGGGACTAAAGATTATGCTGTAGCAGCTGTAAAAGCTCGTCTGTTGAGCCTGAAATCCGATTTGAGTATTGTGGATATCAGTCATGAAATTGCGCCTTATCAAGTGGTGGAAGCAGCTTTTATCGTAAATGCGATTTACAGCCAATTTCCTTCAAAATCTATTCACATCATTGGTGTTGATGCCGAACAAGGCAATACTCAAAAACATTTGATTGTTCAGATAGATGATCAAATATTTATCGGTGCCGACAATGGTTTTTTCTCATTATTGCAATCCGTTTCACCCATTCAAAAAATTATTGAAATCAAACATCCATCATCAGAAAACAGTATTTTTCCGATGAAAGATGTATTTTGTGAGATAGCCGTAAAAATAGCCCAACAAGTGCCTTTGGAAAAATTTGGAAAGACCATTCAAACTGTAAAAGAATGGAAACAGATCAATCCCGATTTGAGTAACTCAAATGAGATCATTGGGCATATTGTATATGTAGATCGATTTGGAAATTTAATAACCGACATTTCCAAAACGTTATTTCAGCAAAAAGTTCAAAATAAGAAGTTTGAAATCAAAGCCAGTAGTTCCAAAATCAATAAAGTTTACAATAAATATGATGATTTTGCCGTTACAGAATCTCCGGTGGAAATCATTAAAAACAAAGCAGGGA
This sequence comes from Flavobacteriaceae bacterium, assembly GCA_020854235.1. Taxonomy (GTDB): domain Bacteria; phylum Bacteroidota; class Bacteroidia; order Flavobacteriales; family Flavobacteriaceae. The sequence continues at coordinate 6,275 of JADZFW010000022.1, read as the reverse complement.
AAGCCATGGCAGTTTTCAATTCATTGGATTTGTTGGAAATAGCCTTGTATAAGAGTAATCCTTTGCATGGTGGTAGCGCTTCAATATTGCTGGGATTGGACGTAGGTGATAGTATCAGAATCATTTGTGATTGATCAACTTATTCAAATAAAATAATTATTTAATTAAACTTATACATGTTAACCAGAATTGTAAAAATGCATTTTCATACGGAAAAAGTTGCCGATTTTTTAGCCCATTTTGAAACCATTAAAGATAAAGTGAGAAATCAACCCGGTTGTCGATCCATGCATTTGTATCAAGACGCACAAAATCCAGACATTTATTTTACAATAAGCCTTTGGGAACAAGAATCAGATTTGGAACACTATCGCACTTCTCCATTTTTTAAAGAAGTATGGTATTACACCAAATCCCTTTTTCAGGAAAAAGCAGAAGCATGGACCCTTGAAAAATTGGGTGTGTAAATTTAAACGACCATAAATTAATTAAACATCAATCATGTTCGCTATATTTAAAAAAGAATTTAATGCTTTCTTTGCCAGTTCGATAGGCTATTTGGTCGTCGGATTATTTTTATTGTTCAATGGACTATTGTTGTGGTATTTCAAAGGAAATTGGAATATTTTCAATATAGGATTTGCTGATTTACAAGCGTTTTTTGAAAGTACACCTTGGCTTTTAGTGTTGTTGATACCCGCTATTACTATGCGTATGTTTAGTGATGAATATTTGACAGGCACTATTGAAATATTAAAAACCAGACCCATAACCGTATGGCAAGTTGTATTAGGGAAATTTTTTGCCGGACTTTCAGTTGTATTTCTCAGTTTGATTCCCACTTTATTGTATGCCATAAGCATCAGTCGATTGGCTCAACCAGCCCATATTGATTGGGGAAGTATCATTGGGTCCTATTTAGGTTTGTTTTTATTGGGAGCCGCCTTTACCGCTATCGGATTATTGGCTTCCATGCTTTCCAAGAATCAGTTGATTGCCTTTCTCATAGGTTTGATATTCCTTTTTGTTTTGTATTGGGGTTTTGAACAATTGGCTTTGTGGAATAATGATTTACCTGTTTTTATTCAAAAATTGGGCATGTTTGACCATTATAAAAGCATTGGAAGAGGCGTTGTCGACAGTAGAGATTTAATTTATTTTGGGAGTGTCATATTTTTATTTCTTTGGTTAACCAAACAGAAGTTTGCTCACCAATAATTTTCAAATTCTAGAGATTAACACTCCAAAATAATTCATATTTTATTTTACACAATAGTAAAAAAGATGAAGACTAATTTGTTTCAAATATTAAAAGTACTTGTTATCATTATAGTAATCAATTTGATTGCCTCCAAATTCTATTTTCGCTCTGATTTAACAGCTGATAAACGGTATACACTTTCCAAAATCAGTGAACGATTGGCTCACAAATTTACAGATAGGGTTCAAGTAGATATTTACCTCAAAGGAGATTTTCCACTGGATTTCAGACGTCTCAGTCAGGCAACGGAACAACATTTGGAAGAGTTGAAAGCAGCAAATTCCAAAATTTTTTTCAAATTTATTGATCCCACGGGCATTGAAGAAAAGCTTATCAAAAAAGGATTACAACCTAGTGCGCTTACGATAGAAGAGGAGGGAAGCGTTTCGGAAAAATTAATTTTCCCATATGCTATTGCCAAGTATGATCAAAAAGAAGTCATTATTCCACTTTTACTCAATTCATCTGAAGGTCAGGAAAAACAATTGCAGCGGTCTATTGAAAATCTGGAATACGCTTTTAGCAATGCCTTTAGTAAACTGACTTCCAAGAAACAAAAAACCATAGCTGTGCTTAGGAGTAACGGTACTTTGGAGGATATTTACCTTTTCGATTTTTTGTCCTCTGTTAAAGATAAATACAATTTAGCTCCCTTTACACTACAACCGGTGGTAGCGGTTCCACAAGATATTTTAAAAGAACTCAATAAATACGATGTTCTTATTATTGCTAAACCAACCTTAGCTTTTAGCGAACAAGACAAACTCGTTTTGGATCAATACATCATGAACGGGGGCAAAACTCTTTGGATGTTGGATCAGGTACATGCTGAGATGGATAGTTTGCAACAAACAGGAGAAGCAATGTTTATACCTCGAGATTTGGGTTTGACCGATTTGTTGTTCTCCTATGGGGTCAGAGTAAATTTTAACTTGGTTCAAGATTTATACAGTAGTAAAATTGCCATTGCCACTGGAAATGTGGGTGATCAAACCCAGTTCAAACAGTTTTTATGGCGTTATTACCCCTTGATTAAACCCAATGCCAACCATCCGATTACCAAAAACATTGAAGCCGTCAATTTGAAATTTCCTTCCGGAATTGATACTTTAAAAAACAATATTCACAAAGAGATTTTGTTGAAAACTTCAACTTTGACTAAAACTACCGGTTTGCCCAATATAGTGAGTTTGCTCACTTTGGCAGATAAAATCGATCCTGCCGAGTTTCAAGCTGAGCCCAAGAATCTAGGGGTTTTATTGGAAGGTCGATTCACATCGGCTTATGCGTATCGAACCCAACCTTTTACTACGGAATTTAAAAAACAAAGTGAACCCAATAAAATGATAGTCATTTCGGACGGAGACATTTGTGCCAATCAGATTCAAGATGGGAATCCTACATCGCTCAATGTAGACAAATGGACCGGGCAGTATTTTGGAAACAAGGACTTTTTATTAAATGCTGTGGATTATTTGGTTGATGATTCCGGATTGTTGACTTTAAGAGGCAAAACTTTGGAGATTGAAATGCTCAACAAACAAAAAGTGGCAGCCGATAAACATTTTTGGCAATTTATCAATATAGGTTTGCCAGTAATACTGCTAGGGATTTTTGCTTTTGGTTATAATTATTGGCGTAAGCGTAAGTATGCTAAAGTGATTGGATAAAATTGCAGTGTGAAAAAAAATTTATAGGTTGAATTGCATTGGTTATCAAAATTTCAATGTAAAATCAAATTTTAAATATCTAATCATGCACTCAAGTATTGCTAGCTCATTCATTGAAACCTAAATATTGATGTATTGTATGATTGTTGCCCGAAGTTTAACGAGATAATTCAGCCATTACACAAATCATGATTATTTATAAACAACTAAAATGGATGAAGCTCCATTTGCCTTGTTTCTAGTAGTTGAATTGCCAATCATATTGATGTAATACCGTTTGGATCGACCTTCGACGGCTGTATGTGTGATTTCATACGAATAAACATACAATCCCAAATCATTAAATTTTTTCAGAAAAGCCGAATCAGAAAATTCAGGTATGTTTTGAGGCCTTCCCGTAAATATTTCTTCCGATAAACTGTACCCTGAAATGTCCGAAATTTCCATTTTGTTGCATGGACTTGTTGTAATGACGATGATTGCAATTGTACAACTGCGATTTGTAGGTGTATAGAACTTTGCAGACACATCATTTTTTCCTCTTTCATAGGTCAAAATATTTAAATTTTGCAAATCAAAAAAGGCATCAGGTTTTTCTACTTTTTTCAAAAAGTAATCATCATCTAAAACAGGTTTGCACCCCAAATCATCCGAACTTGATGATGATGAAACTACTATTTTTTCTTTGATATGTAAATAATCATCAAGTAATAATTCATCACTTATGTATTGACTACCGGCATAGGGTTTGCGAAATGCTAAAACCCTAAAGGTGTTTTTGGGTAAGATATTTCTGAAATCTTTTTCATCTTTGATAAATCCGATATTTGCTGTGATATCTTTATTGGAACGAAGGTAGAGTTGATGTCCATTAAAACCTAATGGATAGGAAGTATATTCCTTTGAATCATACCAATAGTCATCTGTAGAATTAACACTTACCGTAAATTTTGTATAAATATTGTCGGGTAACACACTTTCATCCTTTCTACTTATCTCATCATACCCTATTCTAACTATATTGTAAACATACCCTTTTTCTATTTTGAGTTGCGCGTAATTGCTTTCTAAATGAGTATTCATATTAAAATCTGATACCATTTCCCAATCTTGCGCGGTATAGTATTTTTCGATACTTTCATTCAAATACCTATCGAAAGCGACTTCATTATTCTTTACATAATCATAGAAAACCAACATTTCAGCTGATTGTGGAGAAATTAAAGTAATAGGTTTTTGTCTCATATCCGAGGTATTGAATACTTTCAATAATTGAGTTCTTATACCATAATTGAAAAAAACAGACCTGAAAAGTACCCGACTTAAATCATTGGAGTATGCCAATTCTCTTTCATCTTTTTCAAAATTTCTTGAATTAGTTTCTGTATTAACGGGATATCCGGTACTTATCAGATGAGGATAAAAGTATGTAAAAGTTGTAAAAGTATCGTAGTAAAAGGTCATATTAAAATTTGCATTGGCTTGATAAGGTTCATCCTTTTCAAATGCCGGTTTCAATTCCATATTTTTCAAATTCAATATATTAAATTCAGGTTTTTTGCCTGTTTTTTTAAATAGTAAGCAATTGTCGTTACTAATGCTATAAACAAACATCTGTTTGATTGTATTTTGAATATTCTTGTTTAATTCAGCAATCTTGTTTTGACCGGTACGAATGACCCCAATTATATTATTGGAACTCATCAGGACAAAATTTTGTTGTTCGGGAACAAATAGAATTTTTTCGGTATTTGGAGGACATTGTACAGACCAATCCATTTGAGTATTGATAGTATTATCTGAGAAGGAAATATTGAATAGATGAGTCGTCAATGTTTTTGTATTACTATTAAATGTCCATAAAGTATGTTCATCCGTAAAACCTAAAAATGGATCGGAAGAAACTGAATCAATTTTATATTTTTTGGAAAGATTGACATCTAGAATAAAATATTCCATCTGGGATTTGTCAATTTCATTCTGAGCCAATATATATTGGTTATTGTGACTCCAAATGGGATAAGTACTATTCAAAAAGGATGAATTCCATTGATTATTTTCGAAATGAGCTATCAATTTTTGAGTAGTCAATTCCCAAACATCAATAAAATTGGGACTCGTTACTGATAGTAAATTGTTATTAGGAGAAAATCTATAATTATCCAAATTATTTTCGGATAAATTGTAAGTATACTCGTTGGATTGGGCCAGCGTATTTTGAAATAACAAAAGTGGAAGATACAAAGTGAGTAAGTATTTTGATATATTTTTCATTATAAATCGAATTTTTATAAATAAATATTTAAGTAAAGGATATGATATTGATTGAGATTTAATAGTCGATTTTTTCTATTGAATAACTGTTCATAACAATAGTTTTTTAATTGTCCTATAAAATCAATACGATTAAAATTTATAAATCAAATATATAAAATATTTAATAAGCACAATAACAGTGTTATATAATTTAATCTCAACCTATATTTGAAAGAGGTTTCAGTCTTGTTGAATTATTTGGTTGTAATTAAATTTTTCTTTGCAAACATGTGAATCATGTAAATTATTTAAATTATAATGTAACACCTAACCCTTATTATACCTTTATTTTTGCTCAATTAATAACATTAAATTATCACCAAATGAGAAAAATTAATTTGTTTTTAGGTATTGCTTTTATAGCACTAACCGTTGTTTCTTGTAAAAATGAAAAAGAAACCAAAGCTCAAAAATCAATTGACACATACGTAGTCTACGTTGATTCGCTTGGAAATTTAGATCGGGTTTTATTACAAACCAATTGGTCTGACATTGATGCATCGTATCAAACCAAAACCAGTGAAGCAGAAATTGCTTTGCAAGATTTAATTGATAAAGAAAAGGCTGAAAAAGATATTCAAGCCAGCAAAGAAAAGTATGAAGCTTTAAGAGCTGAAATGGCAGCCACAAGTGTTGCCAATGCCAAACAAAGAGTAAGAAACCATTTATTTGGAGAAGGTAAAATCAGTGATGATATGAATTTTTCATGGGTCAACAAAGACAATATTTTGGGTGTTTACCAACAGTTTGTCGATGCAGCTGAGAAAAATAAAGATACTTATACACGTGAAGATTGGGATGAAATCAAACTCATGTATGAAGCTTTGGATAGTAGAAAAAATACTGTGGAAAATGAAGGATTAAACGCCGCAGACAACAGAAAAATTGCAGGTTTAAAACTGAAATTTGCACCTTTGTTGACCTTAAACAGAATGGATGCTAAATCCACTGAAATGGAAAAAGCTAAAGAATAATCTTCCTTTGATTACTTGAAAAATGGCAACCTTCGGGTTGTCATTTTTTGTTTG
>JADZFW010000021.1 GCA_020854235.1 Flavobacteriaceae bacterium | reverse complement strand
TCCCTTCCGAGAGTATAGAATTACCCTCCGAGAGTTTACTTTCCATGGTACCCCCTGTACCGACAGCCTCCGTATTTGCTGACTTTTTATACAACAGCATATTGAAACCATCCAATACTACAATGTTATATAAATAGGAAGTAATGACTGATATAACAGAAATAAACATATTTATACAATGCCAATATTTGAAGTATGAGCTACTTAATTAAGGTAGTATAACCCAATTTAATTGACAATAAGTAATGATGATTCCATTAAAAAATAGGCACTTCAACAATTCCGATTTATTTCAAACATTTGTATCTCCAAATAACTCCTTATATTTTTGATAGTCTTCAGGACTATTGATATTCAGTAAAATGCGCGCATCCTGAACTTCAACTCTTTTTCGATGATAATTTTGAAGAAATGTTTTGAAATGTAATTGATTTTCACTTGTTTCCAAAATGTCATGTATAATTCTGGAACTTAGTAATAAAGGATGTCCACCTTGATTTCGATAGACAGGATACACACAAGGAGCGTCGTTTTGATGGGCTATTAGCTTTTGTATTAATCCCACTTCAATATTGGGATTGTCAATATTGCAAATGAGTACCGCCGGGGAATTTGACAACTGTTGCAATCCCAATTTAACGGAATAAAACCGATCCCATTCCGTATGTGCATTGATGACGTATCGGGCTGCATGTGGTAAAATGGAAAATTGTTTAAGTAGTAATTTTTGATCCTCCTCATTGACAACGACTACTATTTCCTTACTTCCTGCATCATGACACACTTGAATCAAATGTTCCAAAAAAGTACTTTGCAAGTCATAAGCAAGTCCCCATTTGGGAACTCCCATCCTACTCGATTTACCGGCAGCTAATATAAGTGTTGAAAATGTTAAAGGATAATTTTGAGAAATTTCCATATATTGGATTTTAGCTGGATGAAGCCTTTGTTTTTTACAATATAAAAGTACGAAAAATCTGATTGTACTTGCTTTTTTCTTAAATTTGTAGGTTATTTTATTTCAAACAAAGCTTATGTCCGATCAATTTGAGCCAATTTCATTACATCAATTATTGCGAATCATTTTAAATGAATTTGAAACAAAAAAAAGTATATGGGGCATACCGCAACAACTCTTTTTTAATCCTAATGATCAAAATCAGTTTAAAACCCAACAATTCAATCATTTACTAGATACGCCTTTGGGAGTAGCCGCCGGACCGCATTCGCAAATGGCTCAAAATATCATTGCGGCATGGTTGGTGGGAGCGCGTTATATAGAACTCAAAACCATTCAAACTTTAGATGAATTGGAAATTGCCAAGCCTTGTATAGATATGCAAGATGAAGGCTATAATTGCGAATGGAGCCAAGAATTGAAAATTCAAGAGAGTTTTCACGAGTATTTGAATGCTTGGATTATCATTCATTTGTTGCATCATAAATTGGGATTTACTGAAACCACCGGAACTATTTTCAATATGAGTGTGGGTTACAATCTGGATGGCATCATGAAGCCCAATGTACAATGGTTTTTTGATAAAATGCAGGATTGTTCCATTGAACTTTCTCAAAAAATAAATGAAATCAAAGACCTTTATCCCGAAATTGTAAATCTCAACATTCCAACTCAAATTTCAGACAATATCACTTTATCCACTATGCATGGTTGTCCGGCACATGAAATTGAGGAAATTGCCACTTATCTTTTGACTGAGAAAAAACTACACACTTTCGTCAAATTAAATCCTACCCTTTTAGGCCCTGAAAAATTGAGATACATACTCAATTCCCAATTGAATTTCAAAACCCATGTTCCTGATGTAGCTTTTGAACATGATTTAAAATATACCGATGCACTTTCCATTATTCAGGCTTTGGATCAAAAAGCACACGAAGTTGGTTTGCAATTTGGACTGAAACTCACCAACACTTTGGAGTCCATCAATCACAAAACCGTTTTTGATTCGGAAGTGGAAATGATGTATATGAGTGGACGTGCCTTGCATCCCATTTCGATCAACTTAGCCCATCAATTGCAAAAAGATTTGAAAGGAAAAATCCCTTTTTCATTTTCTGCCGGAATTGATGTTTTCAACGTTTCCGATACTTTGGCTTGTGGATTTGCAACCATTACCGTTTGCACCGATTTACTCAAACCAGGAGGCTATATGCGTATGCATCAGTATTTTGAAGAAATGCAAAAAAGCTTTACAGCCAGTCAATCGCATACCATTCATGCATTCATTACTGCCGTTGCACAAGAAAAAGACAGTACAAAAGCAGTTCAAGTTAATTTGGAACAATATGCTACTAAAGTTTTAACCCAATCTCAATTTAAACGTGAATACATCATCACACCCGACATCAAGACACCACGGGAATTGGGTTATTTTGACTGCATTTCTGCCCCATGTACAGATACTTGTGCAACCCATCAAGACATCCCGAATTATTTATATTACAGTGAAATAGGAGATTTTGAAAAAGCATACGAAGTAATTTTAAATACCAATCCTTTTCCATCTATTACCGGAATGGTATGTGACCATTTGTGTCAAAATAAATGTACACGCGTACATTACGACAGTACTTTACTCATCAGAGAAGTCAAACGATTTGTATCAGAACAAGAAGAAGTCAAATTACAACCTGCTGCTGCCAATGGTTTGAAAGTTGGTATTATTGGAGCCGGTCCTACCGGATTATCGGCTGCTTATTATTTGGCTTTAGCCGGTTATGAAATTGAAGTTTTTGAAGCTCAATCTCAATCAGGAGGAATGGTACAATATGCCATTCCGGGATTTCGTTTAACCGATGAAGCCATCGCAAGAGATTTCAAAAGAGTCACCGATTTGGGTGTTAACATTCACTTCAATCATAAAATTGATAAAGCAGCTTTTGAGCAAATGCAAAGCGATTATCACTACGTATATGTTGGTGCCGGAGCCCAACTGGCAGCTGCCTTTGATTTAGAAGGCAGTGAAGCTCAAGGGGTTTTAGATCCATTGGAATTTTTATTTAAAGTAAGAAAAATCGAAACTTCAGGAATTGGTAAGTATGTAGTCATCATCGGAGGTGGCAATACGGCCATGGACGCAGCCCGAACATCTTATAGAATGGTAGGAGCCGATGGAAAAGTGAGTATAGTATATCGAAGAACCATCAACGAAATGCCTGCCGATGAAATTGAAATCAAAGCAGTTTTGGAAGAAGGAGTTGACATCATGGAATTAGTAGCACCCGAACGAATAATCACTGAAAATGGTCATGTAAAAGGTTTGATTTGCAGTAAAATGCAATTATCCGGAAAAGATGCTTCGGGTAGAGCCAAACCGGTAAAAATTCCAAATTCTGAATTTGAAATTCCATGTGATACTATCATTCCTGCTTTGGGTCAAAAAGTGGCTATTGATTTTGTAGATTTGAAACAAATTGCATCTGATACCAATACTTATCAAACATTGCTTCAAAATGTTTATATAGGCGGTGATGCACTTCGCAATGCTTCTACCGCAATCAATGCTATTGGAGACGGAAGAAAAGCGGCCAATAGAATCATTACACAATCTCAACTGGACTATCAACTCCACCAACCCAAAACGCAAAAAAATCATTCCACAACCGAATTGATGCTCAAAAGAGCCAAGCGAATTCAACCGGTCCAACTGGATGAAACACCTTTGAGTCAACGTCAAAGTTTTACATTGGTTTCAAATACGCTGAGTAAAGAAAGCATCATGGAAGAAGCATCACGATGTTTACATTGCGATGAAATTTGCAACATCTGTACAACGGTTTGTCCCAATTTTGCCAATTATGCATATGAAATAGCGCCTGTTCATTTCAACTTACAAAAAGCGGTTTACCATACGGATGGTCAAGTTGCATTTGTTGACGATCAAGTTTTCAAGGTAGATCAAATCCATCAGATTTTGAATATTGCCAATTTTTGCAATGAATGCGGCAATTGCACCACTTTTTGTCCGACCCAATCGGCACCATATAAGGAAAAACCTAAGGTTCATCTCACTAGAGAAGCCTTTGACAAAGCCGCAGACGGATATTTTTGGGATTCAAACGCTCAAATATTATATTATAAGTTTGGAGAAGAATTGGCTCAATTAAAAGAAGCATCGGATTTGTTCATTTTTGAAACCAACGACATTTTGGTTCATTTGGATAAATCCAATTTTACAATCGTAAATATCAAGCGAAAGAACCATACAATTTTGGAATTCCAATTTAAAAAAGCTGCTGAAATGCGGGTAATTATGGATGGGATTTCAGCATTGGTTTAAATAAAATTAATAACAATCAGTCCATTGAGGGCTACAATTAGGTCAAAAACATTTAATTTATGATACCAGTAACAACAAAAGTAACCAACGAAAAAGTTTTACAAAACGCAGTCAACCGCTTTAAAGAAAGAGGCATTATTTTACCCACCTTTGAACAACAACGCAATCCGGATTTGATTCCCGACAAAATCAAAGACCAATTGAAAAATATTGGTTTGTGGGAAATCAATCCATTAAATTTATTCAGAATCACTTGGAAAAACGAACCCAAAGACAAAGGGGGATTGTTTGGAAAAGTTAATTATATCGAGCTTCCCAAAGAACTCACCGGAATCGATGCCAAAATAGTTCTTTTATTAGGTAAATGGTTTCCAACTGGAGCACACAAAGTAGGTGCTGCCTATGGTTGTTTGGCACCTCGTATCACAACCGGCGAGTTTGATCCCACTTATCACAAAGCCGTTTGGCCTTCCACCGGAAATTACTGTCGTGGTGGTGCCTTTGATTCCAAATTGATGGGAACAGAATCAGTTGCCATTTTACCGGAAGAAATGAGTAAAGAAAGATTTACTTGGTTGAAAGAGGTAATAGGTTCAGAAGTGATCGCCACACATGGATGCGAATCCAACGTAAAAGAAATTTATGACAAATGTTGGGAAATTAAAGACACTAGACCTGATTGCATTATATTCAACCAATTTGACGAATTTGGTAATGCTGCGTGGCATTACAATACCACAGGCAAAGCCGTGGAAGAAGTTTACAACGAAGTAAAAACCAAAAATGGCAAATTAGCGGCTTATGTTTCAGCTACCGGTTCGGCCGGAACCATTGCTGCCGGAGATTACTTGCGAACATTTGCTCCACACATTAAAGTGGTTGCTTCTGAAGCGCTACAATGTCCAACTTTATTGATGAATGGTTTTGGAGGACATCGCATCGAAGGAATTGGAGACAAACATGTGCCTTGGGTTCACAATGTCAAAAATACAGATGTAGTTACAGCCATTGACGATGAAGATTGTATGCGAATTTTCAGATTGTTTAATGAAAAAGAAGGTCATAAATATTTAAAATCAGTTGGTATTTCTCAAGAGATGATTGACAATTTGCATTTAATTGGCATTTCCGGAATCGGTAATATTTTATCAGCCATCAAAACAGCTAAATATTATGAAATGACCGCCGATGATGTCATTATTTCTATTGCCACCGATTCAGCCGACATGTACCAATCTCGTTTGGAAGAATTGACACATCAAAAAGGAAATTATACTGAAATTCAAGCCATAAAAGATTTTGAAAAATGTATGTTGGGAACCAAAGCAGATACCATGAAAGAATTGGGATACAACGATAGAAAAGCCATTCACAATTTGAAATATTTCACTTGGGTAGAGCAACAAGGTAAAGAAGTGGAAGATTTGAATCAATTGTGGTATGACCGTGAAATTTGGGACAAACTCTTTGGACAAGTAAATCGTTGGGACGAATTGATTCGCGAATTTAATGAACGAACCGGATTGTTAAAAGGTTAATTTTTGCTACAGATTATACAAGTTTTAGGTATTTAAGATAAAAAAATGAGTAACAAATTCAAATACCGTTGTACTGATTGCAGTCAGGAATATGAGGGAAATCAAACGCTATATTTATGTCCGCAATGCAGTGCAACCCATAACCCAAATGCAGCACCTAAAGGAGTTTTAAAAACTGTCTATCCTTATCGTGAAATCAAACGCAAACATCCCAATTTTTTGAGTTTGAAAGAAAACGGTTTTTTAGATGTTTTGCCTATCCAACATTTGCAAAGTTTACCCAATTTACGAGTTGGGCAAACACCTTTATATGCTTGCAAATCATTGGATGGAAAAGACTTGGCTTTTCAATTGTTTTTAAAAGACGATGCCCAAAATCCTACATTTTCTTTTAAAGATAGGGCTTCGGCTGTTGTATCGGCTTATGCCAAAGAACAAGGATTTGATACCATTGTAGCTGCATCCACCGGTAATGCAGGTTCATCTTTAGCCGGACTTTGTGCTGCTCAAGGTCAAAAAGCCATCATCATGGTTCCCGAAACAGCACCTTTAGCTAAATTAACTCAAATCATTCTATACGGAGCTACCATTATACCAGTTGCCGGTACCTACGATGATGCCTTTGATTTGAGTATTCAAGCAACGGAAGAATTTGGTTGGTATAACCGAAATACCGCATTCAATCCGTTTACCATTGAAGGAAAAAAGACCGTTTCATATGAATTATTTGATCAAATGAAACAATATATTCCCGATCGTATTTTTGTTCCGGTAGGCGATGGCGTTATCATTTCTGGTGTCTATAAAGGATTTGAAGATTTATTGGAATTGGGTTATATAAATCAAATGCCCATCATTGTTATGGTACAATCAGAAGGTAGTGATAATTTGGTTCGGAATATGGAAACCTCTGATTTTGAAATCAAACCTAGCACTACATTAGCCGATTCTATATCAGTTGATATCCCACGAAATTTTTTTATGGCTAAACAGTTTATTCAAAAATATAAAGGAGAATTTTTGACCGTTTCAGATCTTGAAATTTTGAACGCATCTCAAATCTTGAGTAGAAATACAGGTTTGTTTGCCGAACCTGCCGCTGCTACAGCATTTGCAGGTATGCTGACCTATCAACATCAAAACAAATTGCCTTCTGATTCTAAAAATGTTGTCTTATTGACCGGAAGCGGACTCAAGGATTTGAAATCTGTGCAACCTTTATTGAACATACCGGTTGCTATTCCACCTGATTTAGATAGTTTAAAAAAAATTTTAGCATGATTCATTTCACTCTAAATGGCGTCGCGCAACAATATACGGGCAATCCCGAACAAACATTATTGAATCATTTGCGGTTGGATCATCATATAACTTCCGCTAAAGACGGATGTAGTGGACAAGCTACCTGTGGTGCTTGTACTGTAGAAATTGACGGCAAAGCCAAATTGGCATGTGCCCTCAAAATGAAAAAACTGGATGGATCCGATATTTACACCATGGAAGGTTTTCCTGAATACATCAAAGACACTATCGTCAAAGCGTATGTAAATAAAGGTGCCGTTCAATGCGGGTTTTGTACTCCGGGATTTATTGCACGGACCAAAGTTTTATTGCAAACGCATCCACAGCCAAGTATTGAAGAAATAAGGGAAAATCTCAAACAGCATATTTGTCGTTGTACCGGTTATAAAAAAATTGAAGAAGCCATTGTTTATGCAGGAGAAAGTATTCGACAGGAAACCCATTTAGAAATAACTTCAACTACGGGAAAAATAGGTGTTTCCCATCCTAAATATCAAGCCTATGATACAGCGATTGGGAAAAGAGCTTTTGTAGATGATATCTTTTTGGAAGGCCTGTTGTTTGCTGCATTAAAATTCAGCGATTATCCCAAAGCCAAAGTATTACATATCGATACCCGAGAAGCTGAAAAATTAGCAGGTGTTCACCGTATTTTTACAGCTAAAGATATTCCGGGTGAAAAAATTGTCGGTTTGATTTACAAAGATTGGCATGTGATGGTGGAAGAAGGTATTACGACACATTATATTGGAGATGTTCTTGCAGGAGTTGTAGCCGATTCGGATGAAATTGCTAGAAAGGCTGTTGAATTGATACAGGTGGATTATGAAATCTTTGAACCGGTTACTGATGTTTTTAAAGCCATTGATGGCGCAAGGGTTCATCCCGAAAAACCCAATCATTTCAATACGACACAATTTACGATTGGCAATGCAGAAGCAAGTTTACTTCAATCAAAATATATTTCTAAAGACTTTTATCAAACCCAACGCATCGAACACGCTTTCTTGGAAAAAGAAGCTGCAATAGCCAGACCTGATGAAAAAGGTGGTTTGGAATTATTCAGTCAAAGTCAAGGAGTTTATGAAGACAGAAGACAAGTAGCTATGATTCTTGGGTTATCTGAGGAACAAGTGCGCGTGACTCTTGTACCTAATGGTGGAGGATTTGGGGGAAAAGAAGATTTGAGCATTCAAGGACATGTTGCTTTGTTTGCCTATTTAATGCATAAACCTGTCAAACTTACCTTGACACGTGAAGAATCCATTCGATTACATCCAAAAAGGCATCCTGTTTTTATGGAAATGGAAATCGGAGCCGATGAAAAAGGTAAATTAACGGCACTTAAATTAAGAGCTGTAGGTGATACGGGCGCTTATGCCTCAGTAGGTACTAAAGTTTTAGAACGGGTTGCAGGTCATGCAGCTGGTGGCTATTTTATTCCCGAAGTGGATATAGAAGCCAAAACGGTTTACACCAACAATATCCCCAGTGGAGCCATGCGTGGTTTTGGAGCCAATCAAGTAGCATTTGCACTGGAAAGTTGTATTGACGACATTTGCCGTCAAGGCCATTTTGACCGTTGGCAATTCCGTTATGATAATGCATTGGTTGATGGATTGCGAACCTCTACAGGACAAAAAGTTTTTGGCGTAGGCATTCGTGCTTGTTTAGAGGCAGTAAAAGAAGATTTTAACCAAGTAAAGTATGCCGGATTGGCTTGTGCCATTAAAAATTCAGGTGTTGGTAATGGCATGATAGACGAATCCAAAGTGAAAATCGAAATCCTTGCTGAAAATCACATTCGCCTGCATCACGGTTGGACCGAAATGGGTCAAGGTGTACATAATATGGCGTTACAAACGTTGTGTGAAGAAACCAATATACGCCCAGACATCATCGAAGTCATCGTAGATACCGAGGCGCAAATTAAGACCGGAATGACTACTTCATCGCGCGCTACAGCATTGGTCGGACTTGCGGTGATTCATGCGACCAAGGCATTCAAACAAGATTTGGAAACCCAATCTTTAAAAGAATTGGTTGGAAAAACCTATAGTGGGCAATTTGTTTGTGATTGGACAACCAAACCAGGCGTAACCGATAGAGAACCAATCATACATTATTCTTATGGTTATGCTGCACAAGTATGTATATTGGATGAAAATGGTAAAATTGTCAAAATGATTGCTGCTCACGATGGTGGAAAAATTATGAATCCGATGTTATTTGAAGGACAAATTGAAGGTGGTGTCCACATGGGTTTGGGGTATGCACTATCAGAAGATTTACCTATGAAAGACGGCTATTTAGTGAGTGATCGAATGAAAGATTTACAAATTCTCAGAGCACATGAAACTCCTGAAATCAAGGTGATAGGTGTAGAAGTGAAAGATGAAATAGGACCTTATGGAGCTAAAGGAATTGGAGAAATCGGATTGGTTCCTACGGCAGCGGCTGTTGCCAATGCTCTAACTATTTTTGATGGTTTGAAAAGAACTTCTTTACCTTTGATGAGAAAAAAATAACAAAAATTTTAATGAACATTTATGTCAATTTTATTAGATAACGCCATTTTCATAGATTGGGAAACTTTAAAGTTTACTCCAACATCCATATTAGTAACATCCGGAATTGACGGTGGCATTCGGTTTTTATCAAAAGACGAGATTTCTCAAATGGAAAAACCTTTCGAAAGAATTGACTGCAGTGGAAAATATGTCACTAAATCCTTTGCCGTAGGACATCATCATGTGTATTCTGCCTTGGCTAGAGGTATGGGTGCACCAAAAAAGAATCCTGAAAATTTTGTCGAGATTTTGGAATATATATGGTGGAATTTGGACAAATGCCTCGATTCCGAAATGATAGAATACAGTGCTTTGACAACTGCAATGGCTTGTGCCAAAGCTGGTTCCACATTTGTAATCGACCATCACGCTTCGCCCTTTGCCATTGAAAATTCATTGGAAATCATTGCCAAAGCATTTGAAAAAGTTGGCGTATCACACTTATTGTGTTACGAAATCACCGATAGAGATGGTTTGGAACTTGCTCAAAAAGGATTGGATGAAACCGAACTATACTTACAGAATCATCAAGGTTTGGTTGGGTTGCATGCTTCTTTCACTGTATGTGAGGCAACTTTGAAAAAAGCAGTTCAATTGATGCAGAAGTACGAATCCGGAATTCACATACACGTAGCAGAAGATGTTGCAGACCAAGTACATTGTGAACAACATTATGGAAAACGCGTAATTGAAAGATTACATCAATTTGGAGTTTTGGAATCGTCCAAGACCATTTTAGGACATGGATTGCATCTTTCAGAAAATGAAAGAAAATTGATTTTAAATTCGCAGTCTTGGATTGTTCAAAACATGGAAAGCAACCTCAATAATAAAGTGGGTTTATTTAATGCACAAGGATTGGGAGAACATGTCATGTTGGGAACAGATGGCATGCACAGCGACATGTTACAAAGTGTCAAAGCTGCTTTTTTTGCCGGTCAACAATCAGATACGATTGATTACGCATCTGCATATCAAAGATTTAGAAATGTGCATCATTATCTAAATAATAATAACTTTGCCGGCGATGGTGAAAACAATTTGGTTGTATTGGATTATGATACTCCAACCGCTTTTCATCAAGACAATTTTTTAGGACATTTTTTATTCGGATGGAATTCCAATCATGTCAAACACGTTATTTCCAATGGAGAAATCATTGTGAAAGACAAGAAGATTCAAAAAGTAGATGAAACAGAAATTTTAAATATTTCAAGACTTTTATCTGAAAAATTGTGGGCTAAAATGAAAAGTTAAACCTCATTAAACGCACTTTTTTATGTTAGATACAATTTTACCAATTTTAGGTTATGTAGCATCGGTCATCATTGCCTTTTCCATGACGATTAGTTCCATTGTCAAATTCAGATGGGTCAATTTGATTGGAGCTGCCACTTTTTCAACTTATGGTTTTATCATTGGTGCATATCCCGTAGGGTTTTTAAATGGGTTTATCGTTTTGGTAGATTTGTATTATTTGAGAAGAATCTACAGCAAACAAGAATTGTTTGAAACCCTAGAAATTCGTCCGGATAATAAATATCTATTGAGATTTTTAGAGTTTCATCAAGCCGAAATTCAAAAATTTTTTCCTAATTTCACTTATAAACCCGAACTCAATACGATGAGTTTTTTCATCTTGAGAAACATGGCTGTTGCAGGTGTTTTTTTGGCACATAAAGAAAACAACGACACTTTGAGAGTTGGTTTGGATTTTGTGATTCCCGCTTATCGAGATTACAAAAACGGAGAACACATCTATTTGAGAGTGATTAAAAAGTTTGTCGAAACCGGCTGTAAAAAAGTCATTGCTTCGGGAGACAGTAAAGAATATGCACAATACTTAAAAAAATTGGGATTTGTGCAAAATGCTGATGGAATGTATGAAAAGAGTTTGGAATAAACATTAACATCATGAACATCCTCATTCAAAACGCTAATCTCATCACGTCTACAGGCACTATCATTTCCGATTTACGGATTGAAAATGAAATTATAGTAGAAATCAACAAAAAAATAGTCGTTTCAGAGAAGGAAAAAATAATTGATGCCACTGGAAAATACGTTATTCCAGGTGGTATTGACCCGCATGTGCATCTACATTTATCTACAGGAGCCGGGTATTCATCCGATGATTTTTATTCAGGAAGTGTGGCAGCTCTTTATGGAGGGACAACAACATTAATTGATTTTGTAACACCACATAAAGGACAATCCTTATTAGAAGCATTGGAAGAGCGAAAAAAAGAAGCCGAAAATGCTTTGACCGATTACTCCTTTCATGTAAGTCCTATTGACTGGCATGAAAACATCGAGCAAGAAATAGAGACTTGTAAAGAATTAGGTATTACCTCTTTTAAAGTGTATTTGGCTTATTTGCAAAGTATAGGTTTAGATAAGGAAGTATTTGTCAATGTATTGAAAAGTGTAGCCAAAATTGGGGGATTGGTCACCATTCACTGTGAAATGGGAAAAGAAATTGATGATTTAAGAGATTGGTATTTTACAGAAAACAAAACGGAACCGTTTTATCATCCGCTATCTCGTCCTTCAAAATTGGAAGCTGATGCAGTACAAATGGCCATTCAAATGGCAGCTGAAGCCGATTGTCCCATCTATATCGTTCATGTTTCCTCATCCGAATCTCTGCTACACATCCAAAAAGCACAAACAAATGGTCAAAAAGTATATGGAGAAACTTGTCCACAGTATTTATTGTTAGACGATTCAAAATATCAAGGCACATTTACCCAAACTGCTCCTTTTGTCATGAGTCCACCTTTACGAAAAAAAAGTGATCAGGTAGCCCTTTGGCAAGCGATCCAAAAAGGGAATATCCAAACCATAGGAACCGATCATTGTCCGTTTATGATGGCACAAAAAGAATTGGGAATTGATGATTTTAGAAAAATTGCCAATGGAGCTGGCGGTATCGAACATCGGTTGGAATTACTATTTACTTATGGCGTTTTGGAAAACAAAATTACTTTGTCACAATGGGTTGATCTCTGTAGTTCCCATGCTGCAAAAACATTTGGGCTATATCCCCGAAAGGGAAGTATCGAAATAGGAAGTGAGGCAGATGTAGTGATTTGGAATCCTGAGATTGAAAGAATAATTTCGGTGCAAACCCAACATCAAAACAGTGATTCCAATATTTTTGACGGATTTCAAATCAAAGGTTTGGCTGAAACAGTTATACGTCGTGGCGAGATTTTGATTGAAAAGGGAATATTAAGCAAATCTCTTTCGAAAGGAAATTTTTTGGTTCGAAAATAAATCGTTAAGGTCTTAAAACAAACAAAGGCGTTAAGATTATACTTAACGCCTTTGTTTATTTAATAAATTGACAGTTTAAAACCCAACTCGCATTCTATTGCGATCCATCAAGCTTTTCAATGCTTCTCCCGGATTTTTA
>JADZFW010000020.1 GCA_020854235.1 Flavobacteriaceae bacterium | reverse complement strand
ATCCAAGTAATGACGCCTTCATGTGCGATCAGTGCATCGGCTGCGTCAACGCTTACTTCCACTTTTTGCCCTACCTTGATGGACGACAATTGGGTTTCGCTGATATAACCTTTAAATTGCATGACGTCCAAATTGGCAATTTTATACAAAGGTCGGCCATAAGCAGTCATTTCATTGGCTTCAGCGTATTTTACCAAAACAGTTCCAGAAACCGGATTGATTACTTTACTCAAATTAATCTGGTGATTGAGTTCTTGAATTTGGGCTTCCAAAGTCTTGGTTTCATCTAAAACACCTGAATTTTGGGTTTGAATACTCGACATTTGACGGTCGTAGGCAGTGATTTGTCCATTGATGTCATCCAGTTGTTTTTGGCTCGCCAATTTATCGGACAATAAGTCTTCAATTCGCTTTTTGTTGAGCATGGCCGTTTCTTTTTGAGCTTTCAAGACATTGATTTGCGACAAAACACCTTTTGATTTGCTAAAAATAACAGATTTTGCAGCCAGAAGATTGTTGCGTTTCAATACCAAAGCAATTGTATCAATTTGTGCGACCACATCACCTTTAGCCAATTTTTGTCCTTCTTCTATCTGAAGTGAAATGATTTTGCCTGTGGTTTCAGCAGAAACGGTTGTTTCGGTGGCTTCAAAATTGCCGTAAGCATCGGCTTTGTTGTTGTTTTTATTGCAAGCAGTGAAAAATACGAGTATTAAAACCAAGATGAGGTATGGTTTTAATGATGAGATGGAACTGTTTTTTTGAGATGAATTATTCATAAAGTGTAGTATTATAATTGGATTGTGCGAGTGCAAGTAATATTTGATGCGTTTTTTGGTTGATTTCGGCTTCGAGTAATTTGTTGATTTCGGCTGTGTAATCGGAAGTGGTAATCAAATCGTGTTTGAGTTGTTTGGCTGCTGTTTCCACAATTTTTTGACGATATTGAATGATTTCTTGATCTGTTTGAAACAAAGTGTGGTATTTTACAATCTCCGATTGATAGTTTTGGACTGCATTATTTTGATTCCATTCAAAAACTTTCTTTTGATTGTCTATGAGATCTTTGTTTAGGGCTATGGCTGTTCTTTGCTTTTTGTTGGCTTGAAAGTCATACACATTCCATTGTATTTTTACACCTGCCATGTAATACTCAGCAAATGAATTGTCCAACATGTTGAGTCCGGGTTTACCATAACCACCGGTTCCAAAAGCCATTATTTTGGGTAAAGTCTGTTTTTGCAACAGATCTTTTTGAAGGTCAGTGGTTGCTTTTTGAAGTTCAAATAATTCCAATTCAGAACGAGGTAGGGTAGAAGGAGATATAACTTCGGGAATATTTAAGGATGCATTGGCTTGAATTTTTTGACCCAAAATCAAACTCAATTGATCAAACTGTTGTAATTTTTGGGCATTGAGTTCAACGATATTTTGAGTCAATTCCAATATTTTGACTTGGATCGGTTCTACAGCACTTTCATAGGTACTACCTGTAGCGATTAGTTTTTCTATCTCTATTTTTTTGTTGTGGAGTTGCTCGATATTTTTTTGAAGAATCTCCATTTTTTGTTGCAACAGTAAAATGCCAAAAAACAACTGGTTGATTTGCCATTTTAAAGGATGTAATTGTACTTCAATTTCCTTTTGTTGGGCTTCCAATAGTTTCTTTTTTAATTCCTTTTGGGTATCGATTACATCACCATTGTATATGAGTTGGGATACAGTCAATGTAGCTTTGTACTGATCTTTGTCGGGTGATTCTATGGAAATATTGGGCAAACTGATGGGTAAAACCATGACGTCCGATTGATAGGTCGCTTGCGCTTCTAGGTCAATTTTGGGTAATTTTTGAGCATCCAGAGCCTGTATTTCCCAATCGGATTGGGTCGAAAGAATTTGTGATTTTTCTTGCAACGGATGATTTTGTTTAGCCCAATCATAACATTGTTGTAGTGTAATGCTTTGTTGGGCATTGCTTTCAAATAAACTGAAAAACAATAGTAAAATTGCTATTATTTTGTATTTCATGTGATTGTATTTAATAGTTAATCGTTGGTTTTGATACGTTTTTGTTGTTCCTTGGAAAAAATATCAGAGTAAATTGACAGTTTTTTTACGGTCGCTGAGTGATTTTTACAACAATTTTTCATCAAATTTAAGATTAATCATCTTTGTAAAAATCGTATCGAAGTGACCGAACTTATACCTTAATAGAATCAATAATCATATCGGCAACCAACTTTTTCCGAGTTTCTAAAAAAATTTGATAGTCTTTTTCTGATTTATTAAACATGGTTTTGAGCAATGGTTTGGCAATTATGGGAAATAAACTCATCGAAATCATATTGACCAAAACATGTTCTATGTCAACGGGTTTAATTTCTCCTTTATCCGCCAATTTTTGCACATCATCTCTCAAAATTTGAAAACTACTTCCAATTTCTTTTAAAAATATTTCTTGAATAAGTTGAGGATTCTTGTTGAGTTCATTGATTACAAATGCCGGTAAATAGGTATGATTACTCAAAAAACTAATGTATTCATCTGTAAATTTTCTGATTTTATCAAAAATTGGCACATCCGAACTTATAATACCTTTGATTCTGGGAGCCATCAAGCTCACAGCAGCTCTAAAAACAGTTTCAAAAAGTTTTTCTTTACTGCGATAGTAATAGTGTAATAGGGCTTTGTTGATACCTGCTTTGTCGGCTATCTCTTGCATGCGCGCTCCATACATACCTTTTTCTTGAAAGACTTCGGTAGCTGCTTCGAGGATTTTGATTTCAGTGGTTTTATCTTCCATTTTAACTGATTGATTTAACTATATAATTTAACCAAATGGTCAACAAAAGTAATGTGTATTTTTGAATTGACAAAATTTATTTACTTTTATCCGATAAATTAATCTTAGTACAAATGAAAAAACTACGTTACTTTCTCCTTTTTTTGGTACTTATCCTCGTTGCTGTGGTCGTTTGGCAGTATCCAAGACTCAACATCATTTCGGGTTATGCTGCCAAAAATATGTGTTCGTGTATGTTTGAAGCCGGTAGATCACAAGATTTTGTAGCCAAAACTGATAATAATTTTCCTCCCATAGATATAGCTACATATGAAGTAGATACCATTCACAAAACGGTTACGGCTTCTGTATTGGGATTGATGAAACGCAAAGCGGTATATCACGAAGATTTGGGTTGTCAATTGGCTTTGAAAAATGCATCCATGCCTCGTATTACGTATTTTCCTGCGCCACACAATTGTCCGTTAAATCCGTATTATCCATACGGCAATGAAGATCCTCAAGATACTTTGTTTGCCAATATTGACTATAAAAAACTTAACGTAGCGGTTCACAATGCCTTTGATCCCAAAGGCAAGGATAGTTTGATGACTCGTGCTTTGGTCGTCATTTATAAAGATCACATTATTGCCGAAAAATACGACGAAGGTTTTGATAAAAATGCCCCAATTTTGGGTTGGTCTATGACCAAAAGCGTCATGGCTACTTTGTTTGGAATTATGGAAAAACAAGGCAAAATCAACAGAAATGCCACGCAATTATTTCCTGAATGGGCACAAGATGAACGTAAAAACATTACGATTCATTCACTTTTGCAAATGAGCAGTGGCTTGGAATGGAACGAAGATTACAATCACATTTCCGATGTAACCCGTATGTTGTTTATGGATAAAGACATGAGCCAAATGCAACTGCACAAGGATTTGAAATTTCCCATTGGTTCCCATTGGAATTATTCCAGCGGCACAACCAACTTATTGGGGAAATACCTACGCAATCAATTTACTTCGCATCAAGCCTATCTCGATTTTCCGGTAAAAGAACTCTTTGATAAATTGGGAATGAGCTCTGCGATGATAGAAACCGATTTGGAAGGAAACTACGTGTATTCTTCCTATGGTTGGGCAACTGCCAGACATTGGGGAAAATTAGGCTTGCTCTATTTACACAAGGGCAATTGGAACGGAGAGCAAATTCTCAGTGAAAGTTGGGTTCAATATGTAAGCACTCCATGTAAAGATAGCAAAGGTGAATATGGCGCCCATTTTTGGCTCAATGCCGGTGGTATTTTACCCGATGCGCCACGTGATATGTATAGCATGCAAGGTCATCAAGGTCAAAAAGTATATATCATTCCATCCAAAGATATGGTCATTGTCCGAATGGGACTCAATGAAGAAACCGAAATTGATTTTAATAAGATGTTGAAGGAAATTTTTGGGGCTTTGAAATAGGATGTAAATGTCTCGATAGGTATCAAATTTAATTTTAAACCGCATATTTCTTTAGGAATATGCGGTTTAAAATTTGAATCAAATAGAAACTTAATCCCTTTAGTTGTAGGATTAATTTTCAAGTACCATAATTATCAAACCTCAATTTCCAATTCCACACCCAATTTTTTAGAAATAGTATCGGTTATCCAAATTTTCAATGCAGGAATTTTGATTCTATTGACTACTTGATCTGTAAAAGCATAGAGTAAAAGTGCTTTGGCTTCTTTAGCTGGAATACCGCGTTGCCTCATGTAAAATAAAGCATTCTTATCCAATTGTCCTACGGTACAACCATGTGAACATTTCACATCATCGGCAAATATTTCCAATTGTGGCTTGGCATTGATAGTAGCATCATCTGTCAAGAGTATATTGTCATTTTGCTGATATGCATCGGTTTTTTGGGCTTCTTTGCTAACGATTACTTTTCCATTAAAAACACCGGTTGATTGTTCGTCAAATATCCCTTTGTACAATTCGTGACTTTCACAATGGGGTTGTTGATGGTAAATGTTGGTTTGATGATCTACATGTTGAGTTCCGTGCAACATACTGATTCCATTCAGGTTGGAAGTAATGTGTTCTCCTTCATGGTAAACATGTAAATTGTTTCGCACCAAGTCACCACCAAAAGAAAATGTAAACATACTGACCACACTTTGTTCTTTTTGACTGATATAAGTAGAATCAATCATTGAAGCCTGCAAGTTGTCATTCTGAACTTTATACCATTCCACAATGGCTCTTTTGTGAGCAAAAAGTTCGGTTACGCTATTGGTAAAAACTTTTTGTGAAGTCAAACTCTGATGTCTTTCCACGATTTGTACATAGGCATTTTCATCTACAATGACCAAGTTTCGAGGTTGAACCAAAACCTCTTTTTCAGATCCAGAAGTCAGGTATAAAATTTCAATAGGTCTGTCCACAACCACACTTTTTGGAATGTGAATAAATACACCTTCTTGCGTAAATGCTGTATTTAAAGAAGTCAATCCATCTTTTTGAGAGGCAATAGTATTGAAATAATGATTCAATACAATGTTGTATTTGGGTTTACTTATCGCCGATGAAAGTATGCAAATATCCAAACCTTCATGTGAAGTTACGGACACTTGTGGTTGAAATACGCCATCCAAAAACACCAATTTATAACTTTCAATTCCTTTGAGTAAAAATGGCTTGACTTTTTTAGTGTCAATGTCACTTTCTGAAGCAGTCAAAAGTGTAAAGTCTGTTTTGAGCAGATTTTTTAATGAAGTGTATTTCCATTCTTCAATTTCTTTGGTAGGAAATCCCACTTTTTCAAATTGCTGCATGGCGCGAACTCGTTTGGCGTGAAACTCCGTATCGATTTCGGTCGAATGATTATTCTCAAAACCGGTATAGGATAGTATTATTTTATCTTTTAACATTTTTGTAAATTATGAATTATGGGTATTATCACATGGAGCTTAACTGTGAATTGTGTTCTGGTTTTAATGGTAAAAGTTGAACTCAAAAACACTATTTAAGCCAATCATACCCTTTTTCCTCCAATTCAAAAGCCAATTCTTTGCCGCCACTTTTGATGATTTTTCCATCTTTCAAAACATGTACAAAATCAGGTACAATATAATCCAACAAACGTTGATAATGCGTAATTACGATTACTGCATTGTCTTTGTTTTTCAGTTTATTGACGCCATTGGCAACAGTTTTCAAAGCATCGATATCCAAGCCTGAATCGGTTTCATCCAAGATAGCCAATTTGGGTTCGAGCATCGCCATCTGAAAAATTTCATTGCGTTTTTTTTCACCACCCGAAAAACCATCGTTGAGTGAACGAGATAAAAACTTTTTATCCAATTCCAATAACTCCGATTTCTCTCTGATCATTTTCAGCATTTCTACAGCCGGCATATCTTCTTTACCAGTAGCTTTACGCTTGGCGTTGAGGGCTGTTTTAATAAAATTGGTTACGGTTACACCCGGAATAGCTACCGGATATTGAAAAGACATAAATACGCCTTTGTGGGCTCTTTCTTCAGGAGCCAATTCCAATAAATCGACCCCATTCAAGGTAATTTCTCCTTCCGTTACTTCATAGTCCTCACGACCGGCAATAACCGATGAAAGTGTGGTTTTACCCGAACCATTTGGTCCCATAATAGCGTGAACTTCGCCATTTTTTACTTCGAGATTGATTCCTTTTAATATTTCTTTGCCATTGATACTGGCATGTAGGTTTTTGATTTTTAGCATGATAATTTAATACTTATTTTAGTAAATACGCTTCAATAAATTGTATAGTTACCAACCTTTGGTAATCTACATTGTTTTTCTTTCTGAATCCATGTCCTTCATCTTTGGCTTCCAAATACCAAACAATATTGCCATTGGCTTTTAATTTGTCTCTCATTTGCATCGCTTCCGTAACGGGAACACGTGGGTCATTGGTGCCTTGAATGATCAACATGGGTTTTTTGATTTTATCAGTGTTGTTGAGTGGTGAAATTCTATCCAGAAATGCATACATTTCGGGATCACGTTCATCTCCATATTCCACTCTTCGTAAATCTCTTCTGTAACTTTCTGTGTTTTTCAAAAAGGTATTGAAATTGGAAATGCCAACAACATCTATTGCACATTTTATTTTATCAGCATAATGGAATGAAACAGCCAAAGTCATATAGCCTCCATAGCTGCCACCCATAATCATGATGCGTTCTGCATCCAAGTCGGGTTGGGTTTTTATCCAATCCAATAATGCTCCAATGTCTTTTACGGAATCTTCTCTTAAAAATCCATTGTCCAATTTGATGAAAGTTTTACCAAAGCCCGAAGATCCACGTACATTGGGATAAATAATAGCAATTCCCATTTCATTAGTGAAATAATTATTGGATCCTAAAAAATTTGGTAAAGATTGACCTTCAGGTCCGCCGTGTATGTTGATGATGACCGGTCTTTTCCCTATAAATTTTGAAGCTGCGGGATAATAAAAGCCTGAGATATTCAATCCGTCAAAACTTTTCCATTCAATAAATTTTGGAGTAGAAATATCTTCAGGTTGAATGCCTCCCAATTCACTTTCTGTCCATTTTTCCAATTTATTGTTTTTCAAATCATAATAATATACATCCGATGAAGATTGCGCATTGGATAGTGTAATACCTACCAAAGGGAGTGATTTATGAAAACCAAAACCGCCTATACTTCCCATTGGAATACCTGGTAAAATTGAGTATTTTTGAGTTTTTGTATCCAATTTGTATAATTTAGATGCTCCGGCTTCATTGGTTGAAAAGAGTATATTTTTTCCATCTTCTGATACCTCAAATCGTTCCACATCCCATGGTATTTGGGAAAGATATTGTACTTGATTGGTGCTAAAATCTTTATAAACCAACTGCGCAAATTCATTTTCAAAATCTGTAATGTAATAAATTCCATTTTGTTTTTTTGCAAATGTACCTTGCTCTGAAACAACTCCTTTTTGATCTCTAGGGGTGAATTCGGTTAATTTTCCATCTTCTACGTTCAATAACCATAGATGTGATTCATTGGCAGAAATATATTCACCTACAATCAAAACTTTGGAATCCTCTGAAACATCATGAATACTCCAACCGCCACCTTCTACCTGCAAAATCATTTTGATAGAAGTTATATCGTTGGGATTCATATAATAGATGTCTCTATCCTTGCCGTTTCTCATGGTAGAAGCAAAAAAGAAACCTTTTCCATCTTTTCTCCAATTGATATTGCCGTTTTGAGATCTGCCACCATCGGTGAGAAGTGTCAATTGTAAGGTTTTTAAATCGTATTTGTATAATTGTGCAAACTCATTTCCCCCAACATCTTTTGAAAGAATCAAATATTCTCCCTTGGTTGGTTCAAAGGAAGCATTACCTATTGGTTCTTCAAAAAAAGTAATTTGTTTTCGCATTCCCAAAGGTTGATTAACAACATGTAGTTGAGATGTATTGGCAAATCGAGTGCTGATGATCATTTCTTTTTTAATAGGATGAAGAGCAACCAAATTAGCACCTCTAGATTCAGTGTATTTCTTTACCTGAACACTAAGTTCCACCGGGATATCAGGAATGTTTTCCGTAATCAGATTTTCTGAGGGTTTGATAAAACCAACCTGATTTTGGGCAGTTATACCCATCCAACTTAAAAACAGACTAAAAATTATTATTTTCTTCATTTTTAAAAAGGTTTAAAAAAATATATTGTTTATCCCACACTACCTTCTAGAGAAATTTCCAGTAATTTCTGTGCTTCAACGGCAAATTCCATGGGTAATTTATTAAGTACTTCTTTGCTGAATCCATTCACAATCAAAGCAATGGCTTTTTCTGTATCGATACCGCGTTGATTGCAGTAAAACAATTGATCTTCCCCAATTTTACTAGTGGTGGCTTCGTGTTCAACTTGGGCTGAAGCATTCTTCGTTTCTATATAAGGAAAAGTATGCGCACCACATTGATTGCCCATTAAAAGAGAATCACATTGTGAAAAATTACGAGCGTTTTGAGCATTCTTACCAACTCTTACCAAGCCTCTGTATGAATTTTGAGATTTACCTGCAGAAATTCCTTTAGAAATGATGGTGCTTTTGGTATTGTTGCCCAAATGTATCATTTTGGTACCGGTATCGGCTTGTTGAAAATGGTTGGTAACGGCAATGCTGTAAAATTCCCCAATAGAGTTGTCGCCTTTTAAAATACAACTCGGATATTTCCAGGTTATGGCACTTCCGGTTTCTACTTGGGTCCAAGATATTTTGGCATTGTGGTGTGCTATAGCCCTTTTGGTTACAAAATTGTAAACACCACCTTTGCCTTCTGCATCACCTGGAAACCAATTTTGAACCGTTGAATATTTTATTTCAGCACCATCCAATGCGATGAGTTCCACAACTGCTGCATGCAATTGATTTTCATCTCTCTGTGGAGCTGTACAACCTTCCAAATAACTCACATAACTATCTTCATCGGCTATGAGTAAGGTGCGTTCAAATTGACCTGTACCGCCTTCGTTTATACGGAAATAAGTGGATAATTCCACAGGACTTCTCACGCCTTTGGGAATATAACAAAACGAACCATCAGAGAAGACAGCAGAATTTAAAGCCGCATAAAAATTGTCTGTTTTAGGGACAACAGAGCCCATGTATTTTTTAACTAAATCGGGATATTTTTGAATGGCTTCCGAAATGGGACAAAAGATAATGCCTCTTTCTTCCAAAGTTTTTTTGAAAGTTGTAGCTACCGAAACAGAGTCAATTACAATATCCATAGCCACTCCGGAAAGTCTCTTTTGTTCATCCATCGAAATCCCCAATTTGGCAAATGTTTTGAGTAATTCGGGGTCAACTTGGTCTAAAGATTCCAATTCAGGTTTTTTCTTGGGAGCCGAATAATAACTAATTTCATTGAAACGAGGTTTCACATAATGAACGTTAGCCCAATCGGGTTCGGTCATTTTTTCCCATATTCGATAAGCTTCCAATCGCCAATCAGTCATCCATTGCGGTTCGTTTTTCTTCTTGGATATGGCTATGACCACAGCTTCATTCAAACCCGGAGGAAATTTATCGGCTTCTATATCCGTATAAAAACCATACTCGTATTCTTTGGTTTTGAGGTCTTGCTCGAGTTCGTTTTCGGTATATTTTTTCATTTTAACTAGTGTTTAGATTGGAAATGACTGTTGAGATAATGCACTCAAATGTCAATATTTAAATCCATTTAGGTCAATCACATTTCCATTGGCAAAAGTAAAGTGAATTTTAATGATAAGTATCATATTATTAAGAATAATTCTAAATAAGGCAATAAATTTTTGTTATAGTTTATGAATAGTCTTTTTATTTACTTTTGCTCTATGGGAACAAGAAACGTCATTTTTTTCTTTTTTTTATTGATATCCAATGAATTGTGGAGTCAAAAAACCGAAGTCAAATTGCTTTTTATGGGCGATATCATGGGACATGGACCACAGATAGAGGCGGCTTATGATAGTAAAACAAAAACATATGACTACCAAAACTGCTTTGCCTATATTAAAGATATATTGAGCGAACCCGATTTTACCATCGGGAATTTGGAAGTGACCTTAGGTTCCAAACCCTATTCCGGATATCCAATGTTTAGTTCGCCTCCTGAATTGGCATGGGCGGTAAAAAATGCAGGTGTAGATGTTTTGGGAACAGCCAATAACCATTCATGCGACAGGAAGGAAAAAGGAATAAAACGTACAATAGACTTATTAGATAGTTTGAAAATTACTCATTTTGGCACGTATAAGAACCAAGATCACAAATCCAAATCTGGATTAATGCTATTGGATAGAAATGGAATTAAAATTGGGTTACTCAACTATACATATGGAACCAACGGAATTTCTATTTCCGATAGTAGCATGGTAAGTTTTTTAAACAAAAAAAACATTCTCACCGATATAGCATTAGCCAAAAAATCAAATCCCGATGTCTTGATTGCCTATGTACATTGGGGCGCAGAATACAAAGACCTGCCTATACAGGATCAAAAAAACTGGTTTGCTTTTTTTAAAGAGAATGGGGTTTCCATCGTGATTGGTTCACATCCACATGTTGTGGAACCTATGGAATGGGATAAAAAAGATGAAACTATAGTCGTTTACTCACTTGGAAATTTTATTTCCAATCAACGTTTTTTTCCCAGTGACGGTGGAGCCGTTTTTGAATTGACCTTGTCTAAAAACACCCAAAATAAAGTAGAAATTTCACAAGCACAATATATTTTAACATGGGTATATAAAAGGGTTTTAAATGGTAAAATCGATTATTTGGTTCTACCGGTTGATGAATTTCAATATAAAAAGTACTTTTTTCATCAAGCCCAAGACTTTGAACAAATGATGAAATACACCCGACATGTTCGCAAATTATTGGAAGCACACAATCTGAATGTTACTGAGAAAAAAATTTTCACTAAGGATGTTCAAAAATTAATGAGAGAAGTTTACGTTCGACCGTATTAAAATACAAGGTTAATTTCCTAAATTTGCCCTTCCTTATTTGTTTCTTAAATTTAATGATTGACCGTAATATCACCATAGAAGACTTAGTCGATGATTATCCTTTTGCAGTTGGGTACCTATCCGAGAAAGGAATAAGATGCATCAAATGTGGCGAACCCATATGGGGAACATTGAAAGAAGCATGTATTGAAAAAGGATTTGATGATAAACAAATCGAAATTTTCGTAAAAGAACTAAACGAATTAAATAACCTCAACCAAATCTAATCCCTTCCCTATAGCTATTGGGAATCTGGAATTGAAACTAAAATCGTAAATCGCAAATACAATGATTGATATTCAAAAAACACTTCAAAATCTCGGAATAGACCCTTTAAATTTCGGTGTTTCTACCGGTACTGAGTGGTTTGACACCACGGGTAAAATTGATTCTTCCTCTTCTCCTATTGATGGGAAAGAAATCGCTCAAGTAAAAACAGCAACTTTGGACGAATACGAAAAAGTAGTTCAAAAAGCTGAAGAAGCTTTTAAAAAATGGAGATTGGTTCCGGCTCCCGTACGTGGCGAAATAGTACGTCAGATAGGAAATGCACTGAGAACATATAAAGCCGATTTAGGAGCATTGGTTTCCTATGAAATGGGTAAAGTATATCAAGAAGGTTTGGGCGAAGTGCAAGAAATGATAGACATCTGCGATTTTGCAGTTGGTCAATCTCGTTTGATCAATGGTATTGCCCTTCAATCGGAAAGACCTTTACATAGATTATCCGAACAATATCATCCACTCGGAATAGTTGGAATTGTCACTTCCTATAACTTTCCGGTTGCAGTATGGGCTTGGAATTCTGCTTTAGCTGCTATAGCCGGTGATGTGGTTATTTGGAAACCTTCTTCCAAAACCCCTTTGACTGCCGTTGCTACTCAAAAAATCATTCGTCAAGTATTGATTGACAATAATGTTCCTGAAGGAGTTTTCAACCTTGTCGTAGGTCGTTCTTCTGTGATGGGTGATAATTTCCTTGCTGATAAACGAATTCCGCTTTTTTCGATTACAGGATCAACCTCTGTTGGGAAAAGAGCTGCCGAAATCGTAGGACGCAGATTGGGTAGAACTTTACTTGAATTGGGTGGAAACAATGCCGTAATTATAACTCCCAATGCCGATATTCAAATGGCCGTTATGTCCACTGTATTTGGAACTGTTGGTACTGCTGGACAACGTTGTACAACCACGCGTCGGGTCATTATTCACGATTCCATTTACGATAAAGTAAAAGATGCTTTCTTGGGTGCTTATGAAAAAATTGGACAAAAAATCGGAAATCCTTTGACAGATGGAAATTTAGTAGGACCAGTTATAGATATTCATGCCGTTAATGCCTTTTTGGATGCAGTTAAGAAAGTTCAAGAAGAAGGTGGTAAAATACTATTTGGAGGCCAACATTTGACCGGACCGGGTTATGAATCTGGGAATTATGTGGTGCCTTGTATCGCTGAAGCTCAAAATCAATACCATATTGTGCAAGAAGAAACTTTTGCTCCAATCGTTTATTTTATCAAATATAGCGGTGATGTTCAAAATGCTATTGATATTCAAAATGATGTGCCGCAAGGATTGTCTTCTGCAATTTTTACACTCAATGTAAGAGAAGCCGAAACCTTTGTTTCTCAAACCGGTTCCGATTGCGGTATTGCCAATGTCAATTTGGGTACATCTGGTGCCGAAATAGGTGGGGCATTTGGTGGTGAGAAAGAAACCGGTGGTGGACGTGAGTCAGGATCTGATGCCTGGAAAGTGTATATGAGACGTCAAACAAATACTATAAACTACGGAGCTCAATTACCTTTAGCTCAGGGAATTAAATTTGATATTTAATATAATTATTTAAATTAATCAACTGTCTGAAAAGTAAGTCAAACGACACTTTTCAGACAGTTTTATTTTTAGGTGCAATTCATCATAAATGATTTTTGTCAGTATAAAAGTCATATGTCTCCTATAATTTTGCCGGTTGCTTAACAACTCAAGATTTCTAAAATAGATTGAGTGTATAAAGTTTACAAGTTCCACTTATGTTGAAGTGGATAAAAATATGATTCAATAAAAATGATTACAATATTATCTGAAGCAATAAAAGATAAACACGTAGTTGAACAACTTCGGTATTTAGCTGAAAAATTCAAGGGTAAAATAGCTTTCTCCACTAGCTTTGGTCAAGAAGATCAAGTGATAACTGATCTCATTTTTGCCCATGATTTACCGATTGAGGTTTTCACACTTGATACAGGTAGAATGTTTGAAGAAACTTATCAAGTGTGGCACGAGACTCAAAAGAAATATGGAAAAAAAATCACAACTTTTTACCCAGACACCTTACAGGTAGAAAAAATGGTTGGAGATAAAGGTATTTACAGTTTTTATGATTCGCTTGAAAATAGAAAGGAATGTTGCGATATAAGAAAAGTTTTCCCATTACAAAGAGCTTTGCTACATGTTGATTTATGGATTACCGGTTTAAGAGCCGAACAATCAGTTACAAGAACTAATGTTCACGCATTGGAAGAAAGTAAAGCGTTTAATTGTTTAAAATTCAATCCTTTACTAAATTGGAAATTAGAAGAAGTCCTCACTTATCTGAGTGAGCAAGCTGTTCCATACAATACGCTGCATGACAAGGGTTTTATCAGTATAGGTTGCGCACCTTGTACACGTGCTATTCAACCGGGAGAAGATATTCGGGCCGGAAGATGGTGGTGGGAAAGTAAGGATAAAAAAGAATGTGGTTTACATGTTGAACCTCAAAAACCAATTCTAAACATAGGAAAAATTCAGTGATTGAGCATAACTTTTATTAACTCTTAAAAGCCATTGATTTGGATTTTTTACCCAAGTCATTACGATATATATAAAATGAATCCATTTAATTTAACCCATTTAAAAGAACTCGAATCAGAATCCATCTTTATATTTAGAGAGGTTGCAGCGCAATTTCAAAATCCGGTCATTCTTTTTTCTGGCGGGAAAGACAGTATTGTGATGTTTCATCTGGCTCGAAAAGCTTTTTATCCCGCGCGGGTACCCATTCCGCTTTTACATATTGATACAGGACACAACTTTGAAGAAACGATTGAATTTCGAGACAATTTGGTTCAAAAAAATGGGGTCAAACTTTATATTGGGTCTGTTCAAACAACAATAGATGAAGGGAAAGTTTTAGAAGAAACCGGCTTTAATGCCAGTCGTAATGTGTTGCAAACAACAACCTTGTTAGATGCCATTGAAACACATAAATTTGATTGTGCTGTAGGTGGTGGTCGACGTGATGAAGAAAAAGCCAGAGCTAAAGAAAGATTTTTTTCTCATCGCGACGAATTTGGGCAATGGGATCCCAAAAATCAAAGACCTGAATTGTGGAATTTGTTCAATGGTCGAAAAAAAATGGGAGAACATTTTAGAGTATTTCCCTTGAGTAATTGGACAGAATTGGATGTTTGGCAATATATTTTTATGGAAAATATTGAAATTCCAAGTTTGTATTATACCCATAGACGTGAATGCTTTTTACGCGATGGGGTATTATTGGCAACAGCTCCTTTTATGCAATTAAAACCAAGTGAAAAAATGGAAGTTTTAGATGTGCGTTGCCGTACCATTGGAGATATTACTAATACAGGTTTGACTCAGTCCAAAGCAGATAATCTCAAAGACATTATCGATGAAATTGCAGCCGAAAGAACCACAGAAAGAGGTATGCGTTTTGACGATAAACGCTCTGAAACGGCTATGGAAGACCGGAAAAAGGAAGGGTATTTTTAAATTAGAGATTTGTCCCGATAGCTATCGGGATGGAATTTTGATTTTTGATTTACTTTAAATAATTGAATTGATTTTAACAAACAGAGTTAGATAATGAACCAGGAAAAATTAGCATCAGACGGTTACCTTAATATGGAATTACTGCGTTTTACAACGGCTGGCAGTGTTGATGACGGAAAAAGTACTTTGATAGGTAGACTCCTATACGACAGTAAATCCATTTTTCAAGATCAAATTGACGCCATTGAAAAGGCTAGCAAAAATAAAGGTAAAGATGTAGCCGATTTGGCTTTACTCACCGATGGATTAAAAGCTGAACGTGAACAAGGAATTACCATAGATGTTGCTTATCGTTATTTTGCAACACCTAAACGCAAGTTTATAATCGCCGATACACCAGGACATATACAATATACCCGAAATATGGTAACCGGTGCATCAACTGCCAATGTTGCCTTAATTTTAATCGATGCTCGAAATGGAGTAATCGAACAGACATTAAGACATTCTTATATTGCATCTTTGCTTCAAATTCCTCATCTCGTTGTGTGTATCAACAAGATGGATTTAGTTGAATTTAGTGAAGAAAGATTTGAACAAGTTAAAAAACACTATCTTCAATTTGCTCCAAAATTCAATGTAAAAGATATACATTTTATTCCTATCAGTGCCTTAAATGGAGATAATGTAGTGGATAGATCTGTAAATATGGATTGGTATAAAGGAACTACATTGCTTGATTTGTTGGAGAATATTTATATTTCAGGTGATGTCAATCATGAAGATCCAAGATTTCCTATTCAATTTGTCATTCGACCACAAACCGATAAATTTCATGATTATCGCGGTTACGCAGGACGCATTGACGGAGGTATTTTCAATGTGGGTGATAAAGTGAAAGTGATGCCTTCAGGGTATGAAACCGAAATTGTGAGTATTGATACATTAGGAGAAAGCCTTCAATCGGCTTTTGCTCCACAGTCCGTAACCATTACTATTAAAGATGATATTGATATCAGTCGTGGTAATATGTTGGTAAAATCGGATAATGTACCCTTGCAAAGTCAAGATATAACAGCCATGATGTGCTGGTTTAAT
Source organism: Flavobacteriaceae bacterium (assembly GCA_020854235.1). GTDB lineage: Bacteria > Bacteroidota > Bacteroidia > Flavobacteriales > Flavobacteriaceae. The sequence continues at coordinate 1,385 of JADZFW010000020.1, read as the reverse complement.
CTTCGTCCATTGATTCTTGGAGGCAAATACTTATTGAAACACAATACCAATGAAGTAAAATGTGTTGTAAAAGAAGTTCCTTATAAAATGGACATCAATTCGCTGGAAGAAAACAGGGAAGATACAAATGTCAAAATGAATGATATTGCCAAAATTACAGTGCGTACTTCTCAACCCTTGTTTTTTGATTCTTATGAACGAAATCGCAGAACAGGTAGCTTTATATTAGTAGATGAAGTAACCAACGAAACAATGGGAGCTGGCATGATTGTTTAGATATAATTAAAAGTTTAAATCTAAGAAGTTAAATTCTAAAATTCATTATTATAATAACCCATTCCGATAGTTTTCGAGAAAATAACCAATAATTTCTCCCAATATTTATCGGGACTCAACCAACCTAAATTGACTTTTCAAGCCATCATAGTGATTTTGGTAATTGTTTTTATCATTCTTTCATTATACAAGGAATGGGTTGGCCCCGCTATGACTTTCGTAATTGCTGTAGTGATTTTAGGAATTTTCCAAATATTGGAACCCGCCGAAGTGATACATGGATTTGCCAATGAGCAATTGGCTATTATCGTCATGTTACTCGTCTTAGGAGATATTTTTAGAAAAGTTTCTACAATGGAAGGTTTTTTTGGAAAAATATTTCAAAACACTAAGAATGTCAAGAATTTTGTTGCTAGGATGATGTTTATGGTTTTTCCTATTTCAGCGTTTATCAACAATACACCATTGGTAGCTGTGATGATGCCTATTGTGCATACCAATGCCAAAAAATTCCAATTTCCACTTTCCAAAATTTTAATTCCATTATCTTTTGCTGCCATCATCGGAGGTAATATTACTTTGATTGGAACTTCTACTAATTTGATTGTCAATGGAATGTTGGCTGAGCAAAAAATCATTCCAAATGCCGAAATTCTTCATTTTTTTGATTTTACACCTGTAGGTCTTACCATGGCTGTATTGGGTACTATTTATATGGTTTTTTGGGGAGTTAAGCGGTTGCCTTCACATGAAAATATAATGGATAGCATTCCATCTCTACACAGAAATTATGTAGTAGAAGCCAGATTGAAAACAGGAAGTCATTTGATAGGAAAAACAATTTCAGAAGCAGGTTTGAAAAATTTGCAAGGTTTAACAGTAGTAGAAGTTTTGCGTGAAAATATGAGAATTACAGCTGTCCCTCAAAACATGTTATTGATGGAAGAGGATATTTTACTTTTCACAGGTGACACTAATTCTATAGAAGATTTTGTAAAAAATTACAATGGTTTCGAATTACCATCTTTGGGAATGTTCTCCAGAAAGGAAAATGCCAAGATGTATGAAATTGTAATTGCCTATAACTCACCATTAATAGGTAAATCCCT
>JADZFW010000019.1 GCA_020854235.1 Flavobacteriaceae bacterium | reverse complement strand
TTTCCTTTTCCGTAATTTCTATCTCGGGTAACGCCGCTGACTGCATCAACGATAGCTTCTCTGCGTTGAACCAAACGATTGAATAAGGTGGATTTTCCTACGTTTGGTCTTCCTACTATGGCTACTATACTACTCATTTAGTTGTTTTTAATGGTTGCAAAGATACAATGTTTGAAGTTAGAAATTAGAAATTAGAAATTAGAAATTAGAAATTTGTACTTTAGTGTGATGTTCTTCAATCAAAGCGATGTATTGAGCTTTGGTTACTGAGCTTGCCGAAGTATCGAAATGTCAAAGTGAGCAATTGAAGGAGAAGCTAACGTTTAAGTGGTAAAAATTAATACTTTTGCAAAAAAATGTCAAGAATTCACTTATTTATTATTTTCTGAATTCTGCATTCAAAATTCAATATATGTTTGACAATAAAGCAAATCAATCAACTTCTTTGGATCAAATTGGGGAATTTAAACTCATCAAACACCTGACTGAAAATTTCAAAATCCATCACAGTTCAACCCTTAAAGGCGTTGGTGATGATGCTGCCGTTTTGGATTTAAAGCAAGGGCAAACGGTATTGACAACCGATTTATTAATTGAAGGCATCCATTTTGACTTGGCTTATATGCCATTAAAACATTTGGGTTACAAAGCTGTAATGGTCAATTTGTCGGATGTATATGCTATGAATGCCGTTGCCAGACAAATCACTGTTAGTCTAGCTGTTTCCAACCGATTTCCATTGGAAGCCTTAGAAGAACTCTATGCCGGAATTCAATTGGCTTGCGACAAACACGAAATAGATTTGATTGGTGGCGATACTACATCTAGTAATAAAGGTTTGCTGATCAGCATCACAGCTTTAGGGCAAGTTACTCCCGAAAAAGTTACTTATCGCAGTGGCGCTAAACCTCAGGATTTACTTGTTGTTTCGGGTGATCTCGGCGCTTCCTATATGGGATTACAAGTTTTGGAACGCGAAAAACAAGTTTTTTTAGTCAATCCACAATCACAACCCGATTTGACTGCTTATGATTACCTAATCGAACGTCAATTGAAACCCGAAGCCCGCAAAGATATCGTAGTGTTATTGGAATCATTGGATGTAAAACCTACTGCTATGATTGACATTTCAGATGGTTTATCTTCCGAAATTTTACATTTATGTGAAGACTCTGAAGTAGGTTGTAATTTATTTGAGGAAAAAATCCCATTGGATCCACAACTCATCAGCACTTGTGAAGAGTTTGAAATCAGCAGTACAACGGTCGCATTGAGTGGTGGCGAAGACTATGAATTGCTATTTACTATAGACCAAAAAGACTACGAAAAAATCAAAGGAAGTCCACATTTAACCGTCATAGGTTTTATTTCCGACGAGTCAGAAGGCGCACATCTCATAACACGTAGCAATCAAAAAGTACCATTGACAGCTCAGGGTTGGAAGGCTTTTGGATAAAACAAATAACGTTAGTAGATCTGATTTTCGAAGATTTTACCCAATCTTCATCCCATCATCCACTTTTCTTTCAGGTTGTATCAAAACAACCTCGCCTTCACTTCCTACAACGCCTAGCACCAAACATTCGCTAAAAATATTCGCTACTTGTTTGGGAGGAAAATTGACCACTGCAATGATTTGTTTGCCAACTAAATCGAATGTGTTGTATAGTTTAGTGATTTGAGCAGATGATTTTTTGATACCCAATTCTCCAAAATCAATTTCTAAAATATAAGCGGGTTTTCTGGCTTTTTCAAATGGAACGGCACTGAGAATAGTTCCTACTCTCAAGTCCATTTTTTCAAAATCTTGATACGTTATCATATATATAAGTTTGCCAAACTTCCAAAGTTTGGCAAACTAAAAAAATTATTTCATCAATGCTTCAATTTCCTCAACTGTTATCGGAATGTTTTGCATTAAGTTAAATGGTTCGCCCTTTTCTTGAATGACATAATCGTCTTCAATCCTAATGCCGAATCCTTCATCGGGAATGTAAATACCGGGTTCGACGGTAAATACCATACCGGCTTGCATAGGTTCGGTGAGTATTCCGTAATCATGTGTATCCAAGCCCATGTGATGAGACGTGCCATGCATGAAATATTTTTTATAAGCTGGCCATTTGGGGTCTTCTTGATCCACGTCAGCTTGTGTGAGCAAACCTAAACCTATCAATTCTCCGGTCATGATTTTACCCACTTCAAATTGATATTCTGCCCAAAATGCTCCAGGAAGCAACATTTTAGCTGCCGCATCTTTTACACGCAATACAGCATTATAGACTTCTTTTTGTCTGTCAGAAAATTTGCCGGAAACCGGAATCATACGGGTCAAATCGGAGGAATAATTGGCATACATCGCTCCTACGTCCATCAAGATCAATTCGCCTTCTTTACACTGTTGGTTGTTTTCGATGTAGTGTAAGACATTGGCATTGGCGCCGCTAGCGATGATAGGCGTATAAGCAAAACCGTTGCCATTGGCGCGATTGCGTAAAAACTCGTGGGCAAATTCGGCTTCAATTTCATGTTCCCATACACCGGGTTTTACAAAATTAAAAATTCTTCTTACTCCTTTTTCAGTAATGTTACAAGCCTCTTGAATCAGTGCAATTTCCTCAGGTTCTTTGATAGAACGCAATCTTTGCAATATGGGTTGGCTGCGTTTGTATTCATGTGCAGGATATTTATCCTTTATTTTTTTTACAAAACGGGCTTCTCGGGTTTCGGTTTCCACATTACTTCTGTAATGTTCATTGGTATTGAGGTACACATTTTCGGCTTGGGTCATCAATTCAAATAACACTTTATCCAAATCCTGCAACCAATAAACCGTCTCAATTCCCGAAGTTTCAAATGCTTGTTTTTTATCCAATTTGGCTCCTTCCCAAATAGCAATATGTGCATTGGTTTCTTTTAAAAACAAAATTTCTCTGTTTTCTTTTTTAGGAGAATCGGGAAAAATGACCAATACACTTTCTTCTTGATCTACACCTGATAAATAAAAAATATCACGGTGTTGGGCAAAAGGCAATGTACTATCGGCACTAACCGGATAGATGTCATTGGAATTAAAAATAGCTAAAGAATTTGGAGCCATTTTAGCTGCAAATTTCTTACGGTTTTTGATAAAAAGATTACGGTCTATGGGTAGGTATTTCATTGTTGAGTTTGTAAAGTTTTAAAGTTTGTAAAGTTCTTAAAGTTTGTAGTGTATTGGATATATGTGAAGATTGAAATCTTTGACTAATCGGTTGAGTTATTCAAATTGTGATTACAGACAATGCTAAAAATTTATATATAACATTAATGTATTAAAAATTCCATTTAATAAACTAAATGCAAATGAGTTGACTTATAACCTTCAACTTTTTAGCATTTAAGCCTTTTGAAAGCATACAAATTTATACATTTGCCCTGTACAATGGCTCAATCTATTGTATTTTTTTTATGAAAACTCTTTTAAATGTAGCTTTAACACTATTTTTTGCATTAAATTTAGTTGCTCAAGACAAACAACCTTATCAGCTTTTTAGTGCAGAAGGTAAAAAAACTTCTTATAAAAAAATGCTCAAAGAGGCTGAAAAAGCAGACATCGTTTTATTTGGCGAGCTCCACAATAATGCTATTTCACATTGGTTACAATACGAATTAACATCCGATTTGGAAAAAAAAGAAGATTTGATTCTCGGTTTTGAAATGCTCGAACGCAACCAAGATGAATTGATGGATCAATATATGAAGGGTAAAATTGACCAAAAACAATTGGATTCACTTACTAAAATGTGGCAGAATTACAAAACAGACTACAAACCTTTAGTTGATTTTGCAAAAGATAAAAAAATTGACGTTTGTGCATGCAACGTTCCCAGATATCTGGCAAACAAAGTATATAAAAATGGGTTTGAAGGGCTTGACGACATTAGTTCACAAGAAAAAGAATGGATGGCTCCACTTCCCATTCCTTATGATGCTACACTACCAGGTTATGTGGAAATGATGCAAATGATGGGCGGTCACGGAGGAGAAAATTTACCAAAATCGCAAGCAATTAAGGATGCTACTATGGCTTATTTCATTACCAAAGCATGGAAAAAAGATCACGTTTTGATTCATTTCAATGGTGCGTATCATTCCAACAATTATGAAGGAATTGTATGGTATCTCAAAAAATACAAACCTGAATTGAAAATCATGACCATAACTACTGAAAGCGTCAAAGATGTTAAAAAATTTGACAAAGATTTTAGTAAACTAGCCGATTTTATCATTCAAGTTGATGAAAATATGACCAATACTTTTTGATTATTATGGTGCCGGATTAGGAATCAATTCATGAATAGCATCGATTTCTTTTTTTACAACGTCTGAAAGTTTTAATTCTATACTTGTTAAATTTTCTTTGAGTTGGTCCATGGTTGTAGCACCTATTATTGTAGTTGTTACGAAGGGTTGCTCATGGATAAATGCTAAGGCCATTTGAGTCAAACTCATTCCGTGAGCAGCAGCCAAATCGGCGTATTGTTCGACTGCGGCAGCCGATTGTGGTTTGGAATACCGATTCATTTGCGGGAAAAGAGTCAAACGAGCTTGTCCGGGTTTTTGACCATTTCTGTATTTCCCCGAAAGCAAACCGAATGCTAAAGGTGAGTAAGCCAACAATCCAACATGTTCACGCAATGCTATCTCGGCTAAACCTACTTCAAAAGTTCGATTTAATAAAGAATAAGGATTTTGAATAGTCTTTGCTCTCGTCAAATTTAGCCGATCACTTTCGTTTAAATGACGCATGAGACCCCACGGCGTTTCATTGGATAAACCATAATGTCTTATTTTACCTTCTTGCATCAATTGATCCAATGTATATACAATCTCCCCTATTCTATCTTCCCATTGTTCTTGTTCCACATGCTTATAGCCTAATTTGCCGAAAAAATTAGCATTTCGATCCGGCCAGTGCAATTGGTATAAATCAAAATAATCGGTTTGCAATCGTTCCAAACTCTTATGAACGGCATCATGAATGGCTTCTTTACTAAATCCAAGATTGGGTCGGATGTAATGAAAATAAGGATTTGGTCCGGCTATTTTGGTAGCTAATACAAACTGATCTCTGTTTTTTCTTTGGGCAATCCACGAACCAATAAATCGTTCTGTACTACCTTGTGTTTCTTGTCGACCGGGAACAGCATACATTTCGGCAGTATCAATAAAATTGACTCCATGAGCCAGTGCATAATCCAATTGTTCATGTGCTTCTATTTCAGAATTCTGTTGTCCGAAAGTCATGGTCCCCAAACAAATCTTACTTACTTTGATAGAGGTATTGGGTATTAAAGTGTATTCCATATAAATTGATATTGTAAACAAACAAGGCTTCCAGCCTTTAAAGGCTGGAAGCCTTGGAAATTAAACTCAAAAAGAGTATTGTTTTAAGCTACTCAAACAATAGCAGCTACACCGGGAAGTGTTTGTCCTTCCAACATTTCCAACATAGCGCCACCACCGGTTGACACATAACTTACTTTGTTTTCAAACCCGAATTGTTTCACAGCAGAAACCGAATCGCCTCCACCTACTAAACTGAAAGCGCCATCTTCGGTTGCATCGGCTATAGCATTTCCCATTTCAATGGTTCCTTTAGCAAATTTTGGCATTTCAAATACCCCTACAGGACCATTCCAAAGGATGGTTTTGCATTGCATGATGATGAAAGAAAATGCAATTTCAGTTTTGGGACCGATATCCAAACCTTGCCAACCATCGGGAATTTCATTAACGGGTACGATTTGGGTTTTGGCATCATTTGAAAAACTATCTGCAGCTAAAATATCTAAAGGCAAATGTACTTTTACACCCATTTTTTCAGCTTTATCCAAAATTTGTAAAGCGAGTTCCAAGCGATCATTTTCACAAATAGAATCTCCTACTTTTCCACCTTTAGCTTTGATAAAAGTATAAGTCATCCCACCACCAATAATGAGGTGATCAATTTTATCTAAAATATTTTCAATGATTCCAATTTTACTGGAAACTTTAGATCCTCCTAAAATAGCAACAACCGGTCTTTCAGGTGTTTTCAAAACTTTGGCGATACTGGCCAATTCTTTTTCCATCAATCTACCAAAACAAGCTTTATCTTTAAAAAATTGAGCTACGATGGTGGTAGAAGCATGTGCTCTATGGGCAGTACCAAAAGCATCATTCACATAAATATCACCCCATTCGGA
>JADZFW010000018.1 GCA_020854235.1 Flavobacteriaceae bacterium | reverse complement strand
TGAAATTTATTTACGGGGTGTAGCGTAGCCCGGTTATCGCGCCTGCTTTGGGAGCAGGAGGTCGCAGGTTCGAATCCTGCCACCCCGACAAAACCTTGCAATTTGCAAGGTTTTTTCATTTAAACCCTTCACATTTCAAATAACAAAATAAAAAATAATTTCCAAATACACTATATTTCAATTTTTTAACATACATTTGCACCCAATAGTGATTTTTGTATTGCACCTCTTATTATTTAAAATGAATTGCTTACTTGATTTCTATCAATTTTTTAATTTTTAATTTTTATTTCAAACATGAACATTTTCGTAGCAAAGTTGAGTGCTGGTGTAACCAGTGATGACTTAAAAGAATTATTTGAAGAATACGGCGAGGTTGTATCTGCAAATGTAATCAAAGACAAATTTACCGGAGAATCTAAAAGATTTGGATTCGTAGAAATGGGTAACGAAGAGGAAGCTCAAAAAGCAATTAGCGAATTAGACGGATGCGAATACGATAAAAGCGTTATCGTAGTTAAAAAAGCTGAACCAAGAGAAGATCGTCCACGCACAGGTGGAGGAGGATTCAATCGCGGTGGCGGTGGAGGAAACCGTGGAGGTTTCGGTGGTGGAAACAATCGCTCAGGCGGTGGTGGATACAGAGGTGGTGACAACCGTGGCGGTGACCGTGGCGGATTTGGTGGAAACAAATTTGGAGGAAACAAAAATTACTAAAATTTTTATTCCTTGATCTTATATAAACCGTCAACTTATGTTGGCGGTTTTTTTTTGTGTATAATTTATAATTCAAACTTAAATCATACACAAACTTCTATTTTCCAATTGCTATCCCAATACTATTCCTAAAACAATACATCTAAAATTTATATCAACCTGAAATATCCATAAGCAATCCCGATAGCTGTCGGGATGCACACCAACCAAATATGGACATTTAACATCTTGAAGTCTTACATCTTAAAGTCTTAATATCATTTTTTTAACTATAAAATATCAACCATTTACAAAACCATATTCACATAGCATTATCTTCCTAAAAGACTTTAACTTTTTATTTTGGAAATTGAAAACCTCATCTAGTGGAAACACTGTTGCGGTTTTTTCGTATATTGCCTTCATTTAAAGCTAATCCCAAATGGAGTTGTCAAATATTATTCTTTCCATAGACGTAGGAACACAATCTATCAGAGCCGTTTTATTTGATTTAAAGGGCCATATTCTCGAAATTGCCAAAACTGAAATAGAGCCTTATTATTCGGATAAACCGGGTTGGGCTGAACAAGAACCCGATTATTTTTGGGAGAAACTCTCAGAAACCACCCAACAATTATTTGAAACGGCACCCAATTTCAAGTCTCAGATTACGGTCGTCACACTGACCACCCAACGAGGTACTGTGATTAATTTGGATCGAGAAGGCAAGCCATTGCGACCAGCCATGATATGGTTGGACCAACGACAAGCTGAAGCGACACATTTTCCCAATAGACTTACTAAAATGGGATTGGGAATCATGAAATTAAAGGAATCGGTGATACAATCGGTTAAAAACGGAGAATGCAATTGGATCAAACAAAATCAACCCGAAATTTGGGAAAAAACAGCTAAATATTTATTTCTATCAGGTTTTCTAACCTATAAACTCATTGGTCAATACAGTGATTCGGTTGCCAATATTGTGGGTTATGTTCCTTTTGATTACAAAAAACAACAATGGGCAAAGGACCATGACATCATCAGTAAAATGTTTCCCATTGAAAGAAGCAAACTTCCAAGTCTAGTTAAACCTTCAGAATTATTGGGAACCATTTCAAAAGAAGCTTCCCTACAAACCGGCATTCCCGAGGGATTACCTTTGATTGCTGCGGCAGCAGATAAGGCTAGTGAAGTTTTGGGATCGGGTGTCATAGCCCCTGAAGTGGCTTGTCTGAGTTATGGTACAACGGCCACGGTCCAAACCGTTCAAAAGCAATATGTAGAAGTTTTAAATTTTTTACCACCCTATCCGGGTGCTATATTCAATACCTATCATACGGAAATTATGATTTACCGAGGCTTTTGGATGATCAATTGGTTTAAAAAGCAATTTGGTCATCGCGAAAAGCGGATTTCAAAGAAAACAGGCATACCATCGGAGCAGTTATTTGATGACATGATCAAAGACATCCCTCCGGGTTCGATGGGATTAACGTTACAACCCTATTGGTCGCCAGGTGTGAGGAAACCGGGCACAGAAGCCAAAGGAGCTATTATAGGATTTGGGGATGTACATACTCGGGCGCATATTTACAGAGCTATTTTGGAGGGATTGGCTTATGCTTTAAAAGAAGGATTGCAACGCACTGAAAAGAAAACGCATACTAAAATTCGTAAAATCATTGTTTCGGGTGGCGGATCGCAGAGTGAAATGGCCATGCAACTCACTGCCGACATATTTGATTTACCGGTAGAGAAACCATCCCTTTACGAGACATCTGCATTGGGAGCAGCAATCAATGCAGCCATGGGAATGGGTTATTTTGAAACTTATGAGCAAGCCATTGCAGCCATGTGTCATACCGGAAAAACCTACTACCCTATTCCTGCAAACAGAGATTTGTACAAGAAATTATACCATAGAATTTACAAGAAAATGTACGGACGATTGAGACGTTTGTATCACGAAATAAGAGACATAACCGGTTATCCGGAATGAGTTTTTAGGTAAATTCAATTAACCATTGGTATATGGTATATGCCACTAATACACTAATTTAAGTTTTCTTTTATTGGTGAAAAATATAATAGTCACCAATTAATGGAATGCTATGCATTCAATTACAACCTTTGCGATAAGGCTGGTTTTGCGAACTAACTCAGTTGAATCTTTGATTGATTGGCAACTATAAAGTACTATACGAGTTTGTTCTATCAAGTATTAACTACCCACGGTATCGACCAATTTACTGACTTTGGGCGCTTGATAAGCATTCATTTTATCAATCAAATCGGGGATGGAATTACTGACTATTAACATTTTACGATTTTCAGCTCGCAGGAAGCCTTCTTTTACCATGACATCGAGTTGATTTAACAAGGCATCAAAAAAACCATTGGTATTTAGAATGCCTACGGGTTTATTTTCGATAGCCAATTGGCCTAAGGTCAACGCTTCGAATATTTCATCCAGCGTACCAAATCCACCGGCTAAAGCAATGTAACCGTCTACCATTTTACTGATGGTTACTTTGCGTTCGCTCATGGTTTTGGAAACGTGCATTTCAGAGATATCGGCGTGTGCAACTTCTTCGTGTCGCAATAGGTGAGGAATCACACCGATTACTTCCCCGTTTAGGCGCAACATGGCATCGGCAATGGCTCCCATCATACCGATTTTACCTCCTCCGTAGACCATGCTTATCCCTTTTTCGGCAAAGAATTCGCCTAAAGCGATGGCATCTAGACGATACGCTTCATTGAATCCCAAACTGGCCCCACAGAAAACGGCGACTTTTTTCAATGGACATGATTCGGATTGATTTGAGTTAGCAAGCATTTCAGACATAATGGAATGAGATATGGAATTGATTATAAGAATTGAGGTGATGATTACCCGTTTGAATGGCTCAAAAGTATAGAAAAATAATTGAATGTTCCATTGAGAATGATATGCTTACCTTATGGCACCTCATTCAAGAGGCTTATCTTAGAATTATAATTGTTTACCTTAAATCCGTAAAGGATATGTTAAAAGCCACTAATTCACGAATATAGAATGATTAAAAATACAAACTAAGTAACTGATAAATAAACACGAATATTAAATCCTTGCGGATTTAAGGGTATATGAAACAAGATAATAAGCGATGAGATATAGAGCCTTTTAGTAATCATCTGCGATTGATTCCTAAAAAAAGATATCTCACTTCGTTTGAAATGACCTCTACTACACCTTGAAATGGTTTGATTTCAGAACCTCATGTTGCATATTTGGAACACTTTATTCATGTTTTAGAACACTTTGTTCATGTTTTGGAACACTTTATTCATGTTTTGGAACACTTTGTTCACTTTTTGGAACATTTTGTTCATGTTTTGGAACAACATGTTCATCTTTTGGAACATTTTGTTCATGTTTTGGAACATTTTGTTCATATTTTGGAACAACATGTTCATGTTTTGGAACAAAAGGTTCATTGTTTGGAACAAAAGGTTCATTGTTTGGAACAGCAAGTTTCTTGTTTGGAACATTTTGTTCATTGTTTGGAACAACTTGTTCATTGTTTGGAACATTTTGTATCTAATTTGGAACAAATTGTACCTATTTCGGAACACCGTATTTAATTATCAGAAAAAATTGTGCTTCTAAGGTTTGTACTACAGCTGAGACTGGACCTTATTTTGGGCAAATCTCAATTCAAAGAGGTTGTAATAAATTAAAATTAAGGCTTTTCAAATTTATTTTAACGATTCAGGAAAGTACTTAAATTAAATTTTTAAGCGCAATTTATCTATTTGCACAGCCTTTCCCTTATGAAGAATGCGTAAAAAGAATACCGACCTTGCATCTATATTTCAAAGTGTCGATTAGGAAAAAAAACAGTCACTCTATTGTAGTACGGATATAAAAACCTATTTTTGTTTGATTGGGATTTAGACTTTTTAAAATAAAAAACATGTCCATACTTCAAACTATTTTTCAAAAAAAATCAACTTTGATTTTATTGTTTGTTTCGGTTTTATTCATCAGTAGCGCCTTACATCTCTTAGATTTTTATCAAATTACTTCAGTACATGCACGTGTATTACTGGTGTCCAGATTGGCTGGAATAGTCTTATTGGTTCTGTATGCCATCAAACGCAAATCGCTCACTACTTGGATATTGATCAGCATGGTGCTGGGAGCTGAGTTTGGTTATGATATCCCTTTATGGGCATCGAAGATGAATATTTTCAGTAAGATTTTTCTCAATTTAGTCAAGACGATCATCGGTCCTTTGATTTTCTCGACTTTGGTTGTAGGCATAGCCGGTCATGCCGATTTGAAGCAAGTAGGAAGGATGAGTTGGAAATCGATATTGTATTTTGAAGTTGTTTCGACCATTGCGTTGTTCATTGGATTGATAGCCATCAACATCAGTAAAGCCGGTGAAGGCGTAGAAAAACCGCTCACGGACGCTGTGGCACAGATCAATCCGGTCAAAGCGCAGACCACGGAAGAAATTATTTTGCACATATTTCCGGAGAATATAGCTAAATCGGTTGCAGAAGGTCAAGTCTTACAAATTGTGGTTTTCAGTATCATTTTTGGAATCGCGGTAGCACTTTTAAGCGAGAAGTACCAACGACCCATGTTGACATTTACCAAAGCCTTATCGGAGACGATGTTTAAGTTTACCAATATTGTGATGTATTTTGCTCCGGTTGCGGTTTTTGCCGCCATTGCTTATTCGGTGGGGCATATGGGAATTGATATTTTGGTCAATTTAGCTTGGTTGCTTGCCACATTGTATCTTGCTTTGATTGTATTTTTATTAGTCATTTTATTGCCCATTGCACTTATAATCAGGATTCCCATTCGAAAATTTATAGCTGCCGTATCGGAGCCTTTTAGTATTGCCTTTGCGACGACCAGTTCGGAATCAGCATTACCCATTGCTATGGAAAACATGCAAAAATTTGGAGTACCGCAAAAAATTGTGGCATTTGTGATGCCTACGGGATACAGTTTTAATTTGGATGGGACGACTTTATATCTTTCATTGGCGACCATTTTTGTGGCGCAAGTAGCGGATATCGATTTGAGTATTTCGCAGCAGATCTTAATTGTTTTAACTTTGATGGTAACAAGTAAAGGTGTTGCCGGCGTACCGCGAGCTTCGCTGGTCATATTATTGGGAACGGCTGCCAGTTTTGGTTTACCTACCTGGCCGATATTCATCATATTGGGAATAGATGAGTTGATGGATATGGCACGGACGGGTGTCAATGTAATAGGGAATTGTTTGGCTACGGCAGTTGTAGCACGATGGGAAGGAGAATTTGACGATGATGCGGCACGAAGATTTGATACGGATTATTCGGAAGATTTGACTTCGGAGGAAGTTGTATGATTCTGAGGAAAACTTTAGAAGTTTGGCACACTTAACCAAATGGGTATTTTGAGGGGAAAAGTAGGTGGCTTAGCTTATACAAGAATGATAAGGGTTTGATGTATGGAGTGGCGTTATAAACTTGGCGTCGTTGTGGAATATTATCATTTGTTTCTTTTTTTAAACAAAATTACTCTTATGAAAAAAAGCATTTTAACCTGCACCTTAATTATTAGTACTCTTCTCTTATTAAATTGTAAAACAAAGAAGCATGTTGGCAATTGTAGTGATATTAAGAATGGGACTTTTGAAATATATGAAAATGATAAACTTATTGGGCATATTTATAGGTCTAAAGATTATCAAATTGATCGATATCTTGATGATGAGAGAATTCCCATTTCAAAACTTACCTATAAAGACTGTTCTATATTATATAACATTATTCAAAAAAGAAGTTATATTGACACTTTAACATGGAGAATAACAAATACTAAAATAAGTGATAAGACGTATACTTTTGAAGTTCGAACAGAATATTTAGATATTGATTATGTCTATAAAGGAAAGTTGGTGAAATTAAAAAATGAAATATCTGATAAACTTATTTTAAAAAAATTGGATTCTTTAGATGAAGTTAATAAAAAAAAAGTGAGTACAAAATAAAGTGAACTGTATCTGACTTGCAGGTAATATATATTGAATGGATTGTTTTTATAAGCCTTGCATGGCTGAAATTAAAATAGAATTTTAATATCAAAATTTTATCCTATTCACCATATTAATTATTGATTCTATGAAAATTTTGTATTATTTATTAATATTTGGACTTTTTTTAAACTGTAAAACGCTACATAAAGAAATATTAGAAATTGATCCAATCGAACCCATTACAGCTGATTTTAGTAGGGTAAAAGAATTACAAATATTTTTTAAGGCTGAGGAATATGCGTTTGAAACTAGTGGCTATTGTTTTATAGATTTGCTTGTAAATGACTCCTTAAAAGTTGAAAGTTATCGCATTAAAAAAGTTAAATTACATTTGGTTAATAATGAGCAAAAAAACCTTTTAATTGTCAATGAAAAGGAAATTGACAGCATGCAGATTGATTTCTTTAGTTTGAACAATTATTTGAATCTCATTAAGTTTTCAAGAAGAGTAGAACCAATTTGTAAATATTATAAACTTAGGATTGCCATTCCCATTTCAAAAAATTATACTGATTAATCCGCTCTGTAAATGTCCCACTGTACGAGGTTTGCAACTTCGCACCCTGAACAAAAAACAGTATTTTTGAAAGGAAAAGCTAGATGTATAATTTTTTGCAAGAACAGTTAAGGTTCTACTGAATGAGGTGTGGCGTTAAAAACTTTGCACTGTTAGCAGCTTAGGGCAGCTGGGTGGTACAAAAAAAATCATTCCAATTATATGAAAAAATTGATTTTTACATTATTGATTGTTGTTTTTGGAATAGGATGCACCATCCATAAACAACATTTAAACAAAAGCAATTTTCAAGCATCTATTGCCGGCACCTATCGTTTTGTAAAGGATTCTACACCTAACCCAAATATTAATTTTTTTGAAGAAATCCAGATAAGGACAGATGGTAATTTTACTTATAAATATTCCATTGGTAGTTTTATTAAGAATGAAATAGATGGGACATGGAAACTAAATGGTAGCAGATTGAATTTGAATAGTACATTTGATTTTTCTGACCAAGTCAAGCTTGTTCCCTGCCAATCTCATGCAAATTCAAATTTGGAAAAAGGGTATTGTTTTGAAGTTACCAATCAAAAAGATCAAAAGATTAACTATATCCTTATTGTTAATGATGATGACAGCAAAATGCTTCATGAACAATTTGATAAAACCTGTATTAACAATATTCCAGAAATTGAAAAAATTCAAATAATTACAACATCAGGTATGTATAGTAAAGTTCTATATTTACCTATTAGCACCGATAAAATAAAATGTTTTCATGTAAAGATAAATGATATCAGAAGTTTTGATAATGAAGAATGGGAATTCATAGACTTAAATAAAATAAGACCTAACGCTTTTAACAAAAAACCTTCAAATTATTTTTTATATAAAATTGATTAGTGGATATGTTGTCGGTAGATGTTTAACAAATTGCGCTCTTAAAATTATAAATATGAAACATTTAATAATCATTACAATTTTTCTTTTATTTTCTACTAATTCAATTTGTTTAGGACAAACTAAACATATAAATTTTCAATTAGAAGACAATAAAAAATTAAACATAGTTTTGAATGGAAGAGTAGAAACTATTAAAATAAAGAGTGAACATCTAGTCAATAAATCACTAAATTCTATTGATTACGCATTTAATAAAAAAGGATTTCCTGATAAAATAATATATTATGGTTTAGGATTCAATGCAATAATAAAAAAACTTGAAAAGGTAGAAGATCATTACAATTTTAAAGAAAATAAACTTTTATCGAGACTGAACAAACTCAGTTTTGGGAATGATGGAGAAATATATGAATATGATAAGAATTACAATTTAATATCAACAAAAATATATATGTCCGATATTTTAATAAAGGAGATTTTATCTAAATATGACCATAAAAATAGAATAATTGAAAAAACTGAATATTCATATGGGGCGTATAGTGATTATAATCCAATAACTCAAGAAGGTAAATCAAAACATTTAAAAGAAGTAGAAAAATACGAGTATAACTCTCAAGATAAAGTAATTTTAAAATCGACTTATAACTATAAAGGAAAGGAAACTTTACGATTAACACAAAACAAATATGATGAAAATGGTAATCTAATAGAAGAAGGAGAATGTGTTAGTGATGGACAAGCAAATTGCGATATAAAACCATTATTTGGATATATGTATAACTCCCAAAACTTGATTACAAAGAAATACGAATTAGCAAAGTTTTCTCCTCCTTATAAAACAGAAGTATGTTATCAATATGATGAAAAAGGGAATGTTATAGAATACAAAGGACTTTATATTTATCCTGATAAAGACCCAATTATCGGTTTTCTGTACCAATACGAATATAATGAATTTGGTAACATCATTAAAGATGAAGAAATTATTGGAGAATATAGGAGTTTAGGCTTTGATAAATACAAAACTCAAATTACACAATATGATACATATCAAAATGTAATATTAATAGAATATTTAACTGCTGAAGGTTCAAGTATTAAAGTTATTAGCAAAAAGTATGAATACGATAGAAATGGAAATTGGGTAAAGATGGAAACTTTTGAAGGGAAAAACAAAGAAGATTTAAAACCGACTGAAATTTCCAATAGAGAAATAAATTATTATAAGTAAGTAGAGCACGAAAAGGAGTTATAATCCACTCTATCATTTGAAGTTTTTTAACTTCGCAAACATAACAAAAACAGTATTTTTGAAAGGAAAACTAAATGGATATATTTTTACGAGAGCAGGAAAGGCTTTATGGAATGAGGTGGTTTTTATACTTTACACAACTGTTTGATAGTTTGACAACTTTGAAAAACAACACCTTTTATTTCTGCTGGAATTTTTAAAACCAAAAAGATAATGAAATACTTTTTTTATGTGATATATATGTTTTATAAAAAGGTAATAAATATTGAACAATGGGGAGATACGCCTTTTTTTTACACCAATATGGTTTTAGCTTTATTTCAGACATTTATAATTAATACTGTTTATGAAAATTATCTTTTGTATTCAAAAAAAGGTGAAATAATTTTAACATTTAAGCCTTATGCTTTAGTTTTCTTTATAATAGGTATGTTATTATATCTTGCTAATAGGGCTTATTTCTTCCATAAAGAAAAAAGAATTTTAAAGGAATTAGACCATACTTCTAGTCTTAAAAAAATTATTATTTACCTTATAGTAATAACAGTTTTATTTATTATTGCTTATGGATTTTTTCATACAAGTGTTTTAATTAGAGAAAACAATGATAAAATTTTATAGCGAAAAATATGTCCAATGAAATATACAATTTTCTATTGTAATTGAATAAAAAATCAGCTTTGAGAAGTTTAAAACTTCGTAAGCTATATCCATATTACTTTAGCTGATGACCCGCCCCGCTGTGCGAAGTTTGTAACTTCGCACACAACTAAAACAAAAAGGGACTATCTTTGAAGAAAAAATAAATTGAGTAAAGTTTATACTATATCGGATCAGGAAAAACCTTATTTTATTACTGCAACAGTAGTGGATTGGGTGGATATTTTTACCCGAAAAATTTATCGGGATATTATTATTGAAAGTTTGACGTATAATATTGAAAAAAAAGGGCTGATAATTTATGCCTATGTGATAATGAGTAATCATATTCATCTCATCATACAAGCCAAAGACGGCAATTTATCAGATATTCTACGAGACTTTAAAAAGCA
The DNA here is from genome assembly GCA_020854235.1 of Flavobacteriaceae bacterium. Classification (GTDB taxonomy): domain Bacteria; phylum Bacteroidota; class Bacteroidia; order Flavobacteriales; family Flavobacteriaceae. The sequence goes on along the minus strand of JADZFW010000018.1, from coordinate 53,616 downwards.
TACTTCCAAAGCCATACTAAATGCAATAATACAGGAACCGGAAAGCCGCAAAGAGTGGATGCTGGAGAGATTCAGTAAGGCAAAAGAAAGCCATCAAAGAAACAGTAACTTTCAGTTCTGGCAGTATGGAAATCATGCGGAGGAGATATATTCACAATCTTTTTTTTGGACTAAAATAGATTATATACATTTTAATCCTGTAAGATCACGCATAGTGAAAACGCCGCAAGATTACATTTATTCCAGTGCGAGTAATTATATAGAAAATACCGGATTGATAAAAGTTACATTGGCAGATAATCCTGTGATTAATTCGCTTAATTTATCTAATATTCACAAAATGAATAGTTATGATTGAACGTTGCGAAGTTACAAACTTTGCACAGCGGGGATAGTTATGATTGAACGTTGCGAAGTTACAAACTTCGCACAGCAGGGGGAAAAAATAAACAATTCTTTAGAACTATTACAATCATTTTTAAATAGACATAAACATGAATAAAAATATTACTATTTCAATGATTTTATTTGTAATTTTATTATTTGGATGCGCATCAAAAAAAACTAATCAGTCCATTTTTAAAAACAGGAGTTTTGAAAAAGAATTAAACTCATATATTAACTATATAAACAAAATAGATCCTGAAAACAATTATCGATTTATTTTTATAGATCAAGCTAATTCAACCAAGTTTTCAATATACACATTTAATTATTTATCATATGAATCTAGCCAAGGTTTTCTTTTTATAAATGGTCGATATATTATTTTTGATAAAAAAATCAGCAATAACACATTACACGAATGGTTATTATCTGATTTAGAAGATATGAAGAATTTAAACTGCAATAAATGTACATATGAATTTATAGAAGATTATACAGATCCGTATGAAAGTATCTATTTTTCATATATTAGTGAACAGATTATTATAGATGCCGTTTCTTCAATAACTAACTTTAATGAATTTTGTAAATCTATGAAATGAAAATAGTGCTGCGAAGTTTGTAACCTTAGCTCCGTCAGCGTCTCTCGCTGCCGCCGGCACATAAAACCAAAAAACCACCCCAAAAAGAGTGGTTTTTTGTTGTACCCAAGCTAGGAATCGAACCTAGATCTAAAGTTTAGGAAACTTCTATTCTATCCGTTGAACTACAAGGGCGGTTATTGAAATTAGAAATTAGAAATTAGAAATTAGAAATTAGAAATTAGAAATCAGATAATGACAATCTACTACGTTACTTAGTTATCACCTAGCTTCATTAAACACAATCCAACTTCAATCAAAATCTTCAACCTCTCGCTAACCTATCTTGGGACAAAAATACTATTTTTGCAAGATTATGCAGGCACATTACTTAAAATATCTTCTGAACTTTAAGCAACCTTCGGGGACTTCGCGTGGTATATTGACTCAAAAAGAAACTTTTTTTTTGATTATAGAACACGACGGGAATAGAGGAATTGGAGAATGTGCTGTATTCAGAGGTTTGAGTGCCGATGATGTTCCCAAATATGAAGCGCAATTACAATGGGTTTGTCGTAATATTCAACTGGGTAAAGCTGTTTTAATAGAACAGTTGGGTCATTTTCCTTCTCTCGTATTTGGCATTGAACAAGCATTTTTGACTTTGGAGCACCCATCAGAATTTTTGCATTTCCCTACCGAATTTACTGCCGGAAAAGATGGAATTCCCATCAATGGATTGATATGGATGGGGAAACCCGAATTTATGAAAGAACAAATTCGACAAAAAATTGATTCGGGTTTTACCACTCTCAAACTGAAAATAGGGGCTTTGGATTTTCAATCGGAATGGGACGTCATACAATTCATTCGCAAGGAATTCAAGGAAAATGATTTAACGATACGGGTTGATGCCAATGGAGCATTTCATCCCAATGAAGCCTTGGAAAAACTGAAAAGACTGTCTGAGTTTCAACTTCATTCTATCGAACAACCCATCAAAGCAGGTCAATGGGAAAGTATGGCATCGCTGTGTGCCTCCTCACCTATTCCAATCGCCTTGGATGAAGAGTTGATTGGAATTTTTGAAACCAATGAAAAGAAAAAACTCTTGAATAGCATTCGTCCCCCGTTTATCATTTTAAAACCTTCCCTTCACGGTGGTATTGTGGGGTGCGATGATTGGATTAATTTGGCCGAAACTCAAAAAACTGGTTGGTGGATAACCTCAGCTTTGGAGAGTAATGTAGGTTTGAATGCAATCGCACAATACACGTATACTTGCGCTTCTCCGCTACCACAAGGATTGGGGACAGGAGGTTTGTACACCAATAATATTGAAAGTCCTTTGGAAGTTTCAGGCGGATATTTGCGCTATGATGCAAGCAAAAAATGGGATCTATCTCCCTTATTTCAAAACCATTCCATCTAAAAACGATACGAAATGAATTTTATTCAACAAGCTTATTTAGGCAAAACCGATGTCTGGCGATTTTTACTTACTTTCTTTCTAACCCTTGTGGGATGGCAAATTGTGGGGATTATTCCCATCAGCATTACAGCCATTTGGCATGCCAAAGATTACAATCAATTTTTAGCTGCCGGCAATGACAATTTTATGGGATTGGGAATTGATGCCAATCTGTATCTTTTTGTCATGGTCTTGATGTTTGTCATTGGTTTGGCATTTCTATTAATAGGCATAACCGGAATTCACAAAAGAAGCATCCGCAGTGTAATGACCTCGCGAACATCATTTGATTGGAATCGATTTTTCTGGGCTGCAGCGCTTTGGTCGATATTATCCATTTCTTTCATGGCGGTAGATTATTTTAACCATCCCCAAGATTTTGTATGGAATTTCAAATTAGTTCCTTTTATCATTTTGGTATTGATCTCTGTGCTTTTCATTCCCTTGCAAACGAGTTTTGAGGAAACATTATTCAGAGGTTACTTGATGCAAAGTTTGGGTTTGGCATTCAAAAATCGTTGGATGCCACTCATTCTAACTTCTACAACCTTTGGATTGTTACACGCCATGAATCCCGAAGTTGAAAAAATGGGGATGCAATTGATGGTGTATTACATCGGCACCGGATTGTTATTTGGAGTCATTACCTTGATGGATGAAGGTTTGGAATTGACTTTGGGTTTGCATGCCGCCAACAACATAACAGCCGCCATCTTTGTCACTACCAACTGGACTGTATTTCAAACCGATGCTTTATTCATAGACTACTCCGAACCCAATATGGGCTATTTGGTCATGGTTCCATTGCTCATCATTTATCCATTAGTACTTTTCATATTGGCAAGAAAATACAAGTGGTCTGATTGGAAAGAAAAACTAATGGGGCGGATTGATAAACCTGATATAATGTAAAAAAATTGAAAAAAATTGAAAAAGAAAAATGAAACATTACCATTCCAAAATTCACCATCGTCAATCCTTACGATTGGCAGGCTATGATTATGCTAAGGAAGGATCCTATTTTATAACTCTTTGTTGTGCCAAAAGATCACCCTTATTTGGGGAGATTACGCAAGAAGGTCAAATGGTTTTGAATACATTTGGACAAATTGCACACGATGAATGGGTCAACACATTAAATATTAGAAATAATATTGAATTGGATGCATTTGTCATCATGCCCAATCATATACATGCCATTATCCATATCCGCCGTAGCGGCGAATTGCATTCGCCAAACAGTAGCGGCGAATCGAATTCGCCTTTAACCGAAAAGGGCGAATGCAATTCGCCCCAACATTCGCACCGACGATTCGTTTCTCCGTCCCATACAGTTGGCGCGATCGTTAGAGGGTATAAATCAGCTGTTACGAAACAATTGAATCAATTAAATATCGGATGTGAAGTATGGCAACGCAATTATTTCGAACACATTATTCGAAACGATATGGCATACCAACGGATTTCGGCATATATTAAAAACAATCCTGCCAAATGGGCACAGGATAAATTTTTCACCCCGTAGGGGCGAATCGCATTCGCCCAAACGGTACGGGCGAATCGCATTCGCCATCAACCGATAAGGGCGAATGCAATTCGCCCCAACATTACGAAAAGGGCGAATGCAATTCGCCCCAACGAAAAAGAGGTTCTTAAAAAGAACCTCTTAATTCGTAGCGGGAACAGGACTCGAACCTGTGACCTCTGGGTTATGAGCCCAGCGAGCTGCCTACTGCTCCATCCCGCGATATTGGACTGCAAAGATACTATATTTTTTATTTCTCACAACTTTTATTTGTTCATCCATAAAAAAACCCGAATTTTTGGAAATTCGGGTTTGATATCAATTAAATCGATATTATTTTTTTGCCAAAAGGTCTCTGATTTCTTTCAATAAATCATTATCAGAAGGACCAGCGGGTGCTGCAGGAGCTTCTTCAACCGGCTTTTTAATTTTATTAATTCCTTTAACAATTAAAAATAAAACGAAAGCTACGAAGATAAAACTAATCAATGCAGACAGAAAACTTCCATATTTCACACCATTCCATGCTAATTCTTTAATGTCGGATACACCGGCAGCTTCTAGAGTTGGACTAAGGATTAAAGGCGTAATTACATCGGCTACTAGTGAACTTACAATTGTTCCAAATGCACCTCCGATAATAACCCCTATGGCCAAATCAATGACATTTCCTTTTACTGCAAACTCTTTAAATTCTTTAATAAATCCCATATTTTTTTGGTTTTAAAGTTAATAATAATACAAATGTATAGAAATATTATTCATTTTGGAGTATTCTAGGTACTCTTTGCGAAATCGCAGTCAACAATTCATAAGATATAGTACCTACATTCTCGGCAATTTCTTCAACTGTTTTTTGATTATCAAACACCTGTACAGCATCGCCTTCCTCACACGAAATGTCGGTCACATCGACCATAATCATGTCCATACACACATTCCCTAGTAGTTTTGCTTTCTTGCCATTGATTGTTATAAACCCTTTACCCTTTCCCCAAGTACGAGGAATGCCATCGGCATGGCCTAAGGGAATCGTGGCCGTTCTAACTTTATTTTCGGCTACAAAACCTCTATTGTATCCCACTGATTCTCCAACTTGAATGGTATGAATCTGGGTAATCACTGAGAACAATGAGCCTACATTTTGTAATTGTTCCGTCCATTTATCTTCATTCCCATAGCCATACAATCCAATCCCTGTACGTACCATATCAAAATGGGCTTCCGGATAGTTTAAGGTGCCTGAAGTATTGGCTAAATGTCTGATAAAAGAATAGGAAATCTCTTGTTGAATAGCTGTTACAATGTCTTTGTATTGCGCTATTTGTCCCAATGTAAAATCCCTTAAATCGTGATCTTCACTGGCTACCAAATGCGAGAAAACAGATTGTATTTTTAAGGTGTCATCTTGCTTGATTTGTGCCATCAAATGGGATATATCCGTTCTTTTAAAACCCAAACGATTCAATCCTGTATTGAATTTTAAATGAATTTTAAATAATTTTTCCCCTTTGGCTTTCAATTGACTTTGGAAAATTTCCAACAATTTAAAGCTGTAAATATTGGGTTCCAATTGGTATTGCAAACACGCTTCCACATCTATAATTTGCGGATGTAAAACTAATATGGGCGTTTTAATTCCTGCTTTTCGCAACGTGATTCCTTCGGCAACATAAGCCACCGCAAAATAGGCAATCCCTTCTTGTTCCAATTTCTTGGCAATTCCCACCGACTCATGTCCATAAGCAAATGCCTTGATAACAGCCAAAACCTGAGTTGGTTTTTGCAACTGAGATTTGATAAAATTATAATTGTGAACCAATGCATTGAGATTGACACTCAAATAGGTTCCATAAGGTTGATCCATCTCTTGAATTATCTATACATTCTTTGAAAAACTTATCATTTTAAATCATTCAAAGAATAAATTTTACACTAAAAAGGAGGCTAAAAAAATATTACTTTGGCTCTTGTTTGACCTGCATGGCCTTGAAATATGCTGCCCGACTCAACGGTTCATAAATATCGGTTTCACCCAATACGACCAAGTCTTTACTTTGTGAAGTCCGATGGCTGTAATGAGCCAAATTTCCTGTTCGGGTACAAACTGCATGTACTTTGGTGACGTATTCGGCGGTTGCCATCAAGGCAGGCATAGGTCCGAAAGGTTTTCCCATAAAATCCATGTCCAATCCGGCTACTATCACCCTGATGCCTCTGTTGGCCAAATCATTGCACACATGGATGATTTCATCGTCAAAAAATTGTGCTTCGTCTATTCCCACTACATCTACCTCACTAGTCAACAACCTGATTTGCTCAGCTGATGGCACCGGCGTAGAACGAATCTGATTGGAATCATGCGAAACCACATGTACATCATCATACCTCGTATCAATGGCGGGTTTAAATATTTCTACGCGTTGTTTGGCAAACTGGGCTCTTTTCAATCGTCGGATCAATTCCTCAGTTTTTCCCGAAAACATAGATCCACAGATGACTTCTATCCATCCAAATTGTTCATTGTGATTGACGGTATTCTCTAAAAACATATCAAAAATGGTTTCGGGTTTAAAGTTTAATATTCAAAGTGCAAGGTTTAATATGGACTTTAAACATAATTTTGTACTTTTACAAAAGTAAAAAAATAAGCATTGTCACTCGTTAAAATTCAAACAAGTTATGCACAAAATTTCAAACCAAACTGTACAAGATTTAGCTGCTGAAATAGTGGAACTTTGCTTATATGCAGATACCGAAAAAATTCTCGTTAAATCAAGAGCTTTGTACGAACAAAGCGTTTTGTTGCATTTTCAAAAATCGGAACTCCTTTTAAATGATGTTGTAATTGAAGTTCCAACTGCCGAGGTTGCTCCTACTGATCTTCCATTTGAAACCACTCCTATCCCAATTGTAGAGGTCCCAAAACCTATAGCAATAACGCCTGAACCTATATTTGAAACAACCGCAACAGAAAGTAAAAATCCTGGTGAAGTTTTTCATTCGGTAGAAGATCGCATCAAACAAATTATGGAAAATGCCGGCAATCAGGCAGCTGCTGTCACCCGTGATTTACCCGAAATTACAGAACTTTTTATAGAAGAAAAGGTTGAAATAGTGGAAGAAGTCATCAAATCTCCCGAACCTTTGTTTGAAGTCAAAAAAAGCATGCCTCAGATCAGTAAGGACGAAGAAATGGGTGAATCTATACCTGCCGACATCGCTGCTGATATGTTTGAACGCGCCGATAAAATCAATACGGTTAAAAAATCACTCAACGACCGACTTTCACAGCAACAGCTTCAAATTGGTCTCAATGATAGAATTGCTTTTGTCAAACATCTTTTTGACGGCAATCTCGCCGATTTTAATCGGGTTTTATCTCAACTCAATTCTTTTGAAACAGAATCTCAAGCCAAAGATTTTATCAATAACATCGTAAAAAGTGATTACAATTGGTCGGAAAAAATCGAATACGAAGAAAGATTGATTCAATTAATTGAAAGGAAGTTTTTATAAAGTTTACTTAAAAATAAAATTTCACATAAGGCGTTAATGCATCTCGGTACACACTTTTATCTTTATCAAATAGAATATCATACCTCAGTCCGATAGTACCTCGCTTGCTGATGGCATAGCCTGCACCTACATACCATGCCGGAACCCAATATTGGTTTTTTTGTTCCCCATTTTTCTGATGTACATTGAGCATTTCAAATTCTGTGTTGAGTTGTAATTCTTCTATTGGATTAAATAAGACTAAAGTACTAGCACCATAGATGTTGTAATCAAAATTGTACAGATTTTCATTGACATACAAATAAGTAACACTGACTCCTGCAGCCCATTGATCTGAAAAACCATAAACAGCAGATGGAGATAAACCAACAGCCGTATAACCATTTCCAATACTCAACTGGATACCGCCTCCAAAATCTACGTCTTTAAAAAAAGAATTTTTACTACGGGTACTGTCAGCCTGCTTATTTTGCGAAATTAGGTGAATAGAAAATCCTAAAAAAAATAATATAAACAATAAAAATCGTTTCATAATGGAATAATATTTGATAAAACCAAACACAAAAATACTATAAAATCGGAATGTCAAATCTTAATCATTCTTTTTAACACTTTACTTGAGTATCATCTTACAAATGTGAAACAGTTGGATTGGATTGATTAATTTTATTTTACTTTTACATATTTCAAATACCAAGCTCAAAATGAAATGGTTTAAAACCCTGCAATCCAGAATATTTCTCTCCATGCTACTTTTGGTCGTATTTGTTTCGGCCTTAATCATCGTCGTTTCTATTATCCAATACAGAAATCAAGCAGAAGATTATCATTTAAACCGCTTGGATCGTAAAGAAAGTGCTGTAAAAAGAGATATTGAATATCAGTTAGACAACACTACATTTCCTATAATCACGGAAAAATTACCATTTATATTCAAAGAAAAAATATTTGAAATGTCGCATGTGCACAATCTGGAAATTGGCCTTTATGATATGGAAGGAAATTTACTTAAGACTTCACGAGCAACTTTCACCATTGATTCCACACTCACGCCAATATCTAAAAATATTGTTCAAGCTCTAAAAAATGATATCAATCACAGAGTAATGGTAGATAGAAAGTTTGAAAACGAAGATTACCTTTCCATTTACAGTTATATATATGATCAAAAATTTACGCCTATTGGTATTCTCAACATTCCATATTTGGGTAAAAGCGATTTTTATCAAAAGGAATTGGAAGATTTACTCATGAAAATATCATTGGTTTTCATTACTGCAATTTTGTTCTCCATCATACTCGCCTTTTATATTTCAAGAGTCATTTCTAGCCCTATTAAAAAGGTGGTAGAACATATGAAAGTGACCCGTTTAAATAAAATCAATGAAAAATTAACCATCAAAAGTGGCACCGATGAATTACATGATCTCATCAAAGCATACAATGGTATGATGGAAGAACTGGAGGAAAATGCCGTTAAGTTGGCTACAAGTGAACGTGAAAGCGCTTGGCGAGAAATGGCCAAACAAGTAGCACATGAAATCAAAAATCCCTTGACCCCAATGCGTTTGACCATTCAAAGTTTTGAAAGAAAATTTGATCCCAAAGACCCTGAAATTAATATAAAAATAAAAGATTTTAGTCAAACACTCATTCAGCAAATCGACACCATGAGCGCCATAGCATCAGCATTCTCCGATTTTGCCAAGATGCCAACTCCACAAAAAGAATTGATTGACATTGTACAAGTCACTTCACTAGCCGTTGATATTTTTTCTGAAAATTATATTTCATTTCACAGTGAAAAGCCTCAAATCACGGCATTGTTTGACCAAACCCAATTGATTCGAATTATCACCAATTTGGTAACCAATTCCAACCAAGCTTTGGCTGAAACTAAAAACCCGAAAATTGATATTGAAGTAAAAGAAGCCAATGACCAAGTCATCATCAGCGTTTCCGACAATGGAAAAGGAATTGAAGAAGAAAATAAAAATATGATATTTGAACCGAAATTCACTACCAAATCTAGTGGAATGGGACTGGGATTAGCAATTGTAAAAAGAATTGTAGAATCTTATAAAGGAAATATCAGTTTTGTATCATCACCCAACAATGGAACTGTTTTTACAGTTCAATTTCCTAAAAAATAAATTCATCCATTCTTTTAGAAAAAAGAAAGGATGAATTTTATATTATCCAATCAACGATTGACGGTTTTTAGCTTCAATACTCAAAGTGGCATGCGGAACTAGTTTCAAACGTTCTTTTTCAATGAGTTTGCCTGTTTCTCTACACACCCCATACGTTTTGTTTTCAATTCTCAACAAGGCATTTTTCAAATCACGTATGAATTTTTCTTGACGTAAAGCAAGTTGCACATTGGCTTCTTTGGACATCGTAGTCGAACCTTCTTCAAAAGATTTAAAGGTAGGCGATGTATCGTCGGTTCCGTTATCACTATCGTTTTTGTAGGCACTACGAAGCAATCCCAAGTCCTTTTCGGCTTGTTTGACTTTTTCTTCAATAATGGCTCTGAATTCAGCTAAATCGGCGTCTGAATATCTTACGGTTGGTACTTCCATTTCTTTTTTTTACTTCTTTCGAAGTGAATTTAGTTAGACATTTGAAATACAAATCTAGTAATATTTAACTTAGAAAATTAATTTTTCTTAAAAATTTGCATTTCGGTATTGATTTCTTCAAATGCTATTTCTGTCCCACCTTCCAATTGCGATACAAATTGAATTTGATCTGCCAAGGTTTCATTCATAATATAAGCCTCATTCTCTCTGACAGCAAGCTCTAACGTAACACTTCCATCGGTTGGTTTTTGAAAATGTATCGTAATACGGTCGGTTACTTCCAATCCACTGCTCTTTCGCATATTCTGAATTCTATTGATCAACTCACGTGCGATACCTTCATTTCTCAAATCTTCTGAAATATGAATATCCAATGCTACCGTTGTTCCTGATTCGTGTGCTACAACCCAACCCTCGATATCTTTGGTTGTGATTTCTACATCTTCCAAGGTCAAAGTAATTTCTTTGGCAGCCAATGTCAAAACTTTGGAACCTGTACTTTCAAAGTCTGCAATTTCCTTTTGATCCATAAGCGCAATGACACCTCCTATTTCTTTCATATCGGCTCCAAATCTTGGCCCTAAAGTTTTGAAATTGGGTTTGATATTTTTCACTAATACACCCGATGCATCATCCAACAATTGAATTTCTTTCACATTGACTTCAGCTTTGATCAAATCTTGAACGGCTTCAATTTCTAATCGTTCTGCTGCATTGCGAACCGGAATCATGATGCGTTGCAAAGGTTGGCGCACCTTGATTTTATGCCCTTGACGTAATGATAAAGTCATGGAAGCGATCAATTGTGCTTTCTCCATTTTGCTTTCCAACGATTTATCTATAAAATCGGGATTAAAGACCGGAAATGACTCCAAATGTATAGAATGTGAGGCATCTATTTCTTGAACTGCTGTTAAGTCTTTAAACAATCGTTCCATAAAGAATGGGGCAATAGGTGCTCCCAATCTTGAAACGGTAAGCAAACAAGTATAAAGGGTTTGATATGCCGATATTTTATCCGTTCCATATTCACCTTTCCAAAAACGTCTTCTGCTCAATCTCACAAACCAGTTGCTCAAATGTTCATTAACAAAATATTGAATATCTCTCGAAGCAGTAGTAGCATCATAGCCATCCAAAGACGCATTCACATTTTTGATCAAAGTGTGTAATTCTGAAAGAATCCATCTGTCCAATTCACTTCGTTCTGCTAATGGCACTTCGGTTTCGGTATTGGTAAAATGATCCAAATTGGCATACAAGGCAAAGAAAGAATAAGTATTGTATAAAGTGCCAAAAAATTTTCTTCGCACTTCATCTACGCCATCCAAATCAAATTTCAAATTGTCCCAAGGATTGGTATTGGAAATCATATACCAACGAATAGCATCGGGACCAAATTCATTTAAGGTTTTAAATGGATCGATGGCATTTCCCAAACGTTTGGACATTTTTTTACCCATTTTATCCAATACCAATCCATTGGAAAGTACCGTTTTATAGGAAATATCATCAAATACCAAACCGGCAATGGCATGTAAAGTATAAAACCAGCCACGCGTTTGATCGACGCCTTCTGCAATAAAATCGGCGGTAAGTGAATTTCCTTTTTGGGGTTGTTCAAATGGGTAATGCCATTGCGCTACAGGCATAGCTCCCGAATCAAACCATACATCAATCAAATCGCTTTCCCGTTTCATGGGCTTACCGGAAGGTGAAACCAATACAATTTTATCCACTACATTTTTATGTAAATCTACTAAATCATAGTTGGATTCACTCATATTCCCTACTTCAAATCCTTCAAACGGATTGACTTTCATAAGACCATTGTCCATCGCTTTTTGGATTTCTCCCATCAATTCAGCAACCGAACCTATCATCAACTCCTCACTTCCATCCTCTGTTCTCCATATAGGCAAAGGAATTCCCCAAAAACGAGAACGAGACAAATTCCAATCATTGGCATTTTGCAACCAATTTCCAAATCGTCCTTCTCCGGTAGCTTTTGGAATCCAATTGATTTTTTGATTCAATTCAAACAAACGGTCTTTGACCTGAGAAATTTTGATAAACCAAGAATCCAATGGATAGTATAAAACCGGCTTATCTGTTCTCCAACAATGCGGATAATTGTGTACGTGTTTTTCAACATGAAAAGCTCTGTTTTCCGTTTTGAGTTGGATGGCAATTTCTACATCGACTGACCTATCCGGAATTTCATTGTCATTGTAATACTCGTTTTTGACATATCTTCCTGCATAAGGCCCAACATGTTTGGTAAAACGACCTTGTAAATCAACCAAAGGAACCGGATTAGCATTATCATCTAAAACCAGCATAGGTGGCACTTCAGGCACGGCTTGTTTGGCTACATTGGCATCATCTTGACCAAAAGTAGGTGCTGTATGTACGATACCGGTACCATCTTCGGTAGTCACAAAATCACCGGCAATTACTCTAAACGCATTTTCAGGGTTTTGGTAAGGTAATGCGTAAGGCATCAGTTGTTCAAATTTCAAACCTACCAAATCAGCACCCTTACATTCCCCAAGGATTATATAGGGTATTTGTTTATCATCGGGTTGGTATGTATTTAAATCTGCTTCATTTTGAACTTCGAAGAATTTCTTAGCAAATTGTTTAGCAACCAAAGGTTTCCCTAAAATAACCTGTATGGGTTCGAATGTATATTGATTAAAAGTACGAATTAAAACATAATCGATTTTCTTTCCTACAGTCAAAGCGGTATTGGAAGGTAAAGTCCAGGGAGTAGTCGTCCATGCTAGGAAGAAAAAGTCTCCATTAATTTTATCAGTGGCTACTTTGAATGGCAATTTGGAAAGATCGGCGTCCAATACCTTAAATTGGGCAACAATAGTGGTATCGGTGACATCTTTATAACATCCGGGTTGGTTGAGTTCGTGCGTACTCAATCCGGTTCCAGCTTTGGGAGAATAAGGCTGGATGGTGTAACCTTTATAAATCAAACCTTTGTCATAAATTTGTTTCAAAAGCCACCATACAGATTCCATGTATTTGGATTTATAGGTAATATAAGGATCTTCCATATCAACCCAATAACCAATGCGTTTGGTCAAATCATTCCAAATATCGGTATATCGCATAACCGACTCTTTGCAAGCTTTGTTGTAATCGTCTATACTTATTTTAGTGCCAATGTCTTCTTTGGTTATACCCAATTCTTTTTCCACAGCCAACTCTACGGGCAATCCATGTGTATCCCAACCGGCTTTACGGTTGACTCGATAGCCTTGCATGGTTTTATAGCGAGCAAAAATATCTTTCACCGTACGACCGATGACGTGGTGAATTCCGGGAAGTCCATTAGCAGAAGGTGGCCCTTCAAAAAAGACAAAAGAATTGTCTTCTCTTCGTGAATCAATACTTTTTTGGAAAATATTTTCTTTTTCCCAAAAACTCAAAACGTTTTCTGCTATTTCGGTGAGATTTAACTGCTTGTATTCCTTAAATTTATTGCTCATTGCCCTTAATTTTAACTAATGGGCAAAAATATAATAAATTCAAGAATGAAGGTTATGAAAACCCAATTTTTAAAGAGAAATAAATGGAAAAAGAAATTACTTTTTAATAATGACAAATTCGGCTCTTCTGTTTTGTAGATGTTCAGCCTCACTACATTTCACTCCGTCAATACAGCCATTGACAGGTCTAGACTCACCATAACCTCTGCCTATAAGTCGTTCTTTTGCTACTCCATGTTCAATCATATATTGAATTACCTCTTTAGCTCTCAAATCGGAAAGCAGTAAATTATAACTATCACTCGCTCTGCAATCGGTATGTGAAGCAAATTCAATCGAAATATCAGGATAATGTTTTAAAATAGCTATGGCTTGTTTGACAATTTGTTCTGCTTCCTTGGTAATATAATAGCTATCTAGTTCAAAATAAACAGTTGGCAAATCTAAAATTTCTTTATTATTCGAAATTATTGAAGGAATGATTACTTCTTTCTTTTTGACAGGTTCCTCTTTCATTTCTTCAACCACAACTTTTTCAGGCAATACTTCTACAATTTCTTCAACTACTTTTTTTTCCGGCACAATAACAATTGGTTCTTTAATCTTTGGATTTAAAAATAAATTCACTTCCTGACTAAAAATTTGAGGTGTAAAATTGATACTCTTAAAGGTTTTATCATAATCGTAATGATAGGATTCCACTCGATAATTACCACGACAAGCCAATTCAAACTTGTATGTTCCATCGATTTTTACAGGATAGGTTGCCAACATGATATTGTCATGTGAATACATGGTAACGATTGCTCCGGGTATAGGTTTTTGAGTTTCCTTATCCAAAATAGTTCCCGAAATAGTTTGTTTACATTCTTGAAAATCTGTATCTTGTGTAAAATAATAAATATCATCTTCACCTTTACCACCTGGTCTATTAGAAGAAAAATAACCTCGTTTATTTTGACGTTCGATTACAAAACAAAAATCATCTGAAGTGCTGTTAATCGGAGTTCCCAGATTTACAGGTTTACCATCAGGCTCATCCAATTTAACCATATAAACATCTAATCCACCTTTAGAATCAGATCGGTCTGAGGAGAAGTACAAGATATTTTTATCAACATATGGAAAATTCTCACGTGATCCCGTATTTACATTATCTCCTAAGTTTTGAGGTTCTCCATAATTTCCACCATAATCTATAGTTACCCAATAAATATCTGAAGCGCCAAAAGATCCTGGCATATCTGAAGCAAAAAACAGAATGCGATTGTCCTCACTTACAGATGGATGGGTACAAGAATAATCATCACTGTTGAAAGGTAATGAAATAATATTGGACCATTGACCATTGACACTTACATTGGCTCTGTATATTTTCATATTCACATTGCCTTTGTCGTCTTTTTTAGCCTTTCCATCTACAATATTGTTTTGTGTGAAATAAACATAACGCATGTCGGGAGAAAAAGCTGCATTAGATTTATTATACTTTGAGGCTTCTGCTATGATTACTTTTTCTAAATAATCAATTTCACCTGTTTGAGCTACAAGACCTTTATACAAGTCGTAATTTGGCGCTTCATAGGTGTCTGCAAAATTATTCAATTTTCCACCAAACGCACGAGCTGCTTCGTGATTGGAAGCAAAATAAACTCTGTTTGGTCCAAAAAATGTCGTCCCGTAATCTGAATGTTTAGTGTTGGCTTTAATATTTTTAACGGAGTACTTAGCTGAAACATTCTGTGCACATACAGCATTTAACAGAAATGAAAAAAGCATAAGAGTAATTAATCTACTAGGTTTCATAATCTGTCATTTAAGTTAGATAAATATTTATAGAACTGCCTATTTGGCAAGAATCAAAAATTCTGTTCTACGGTTTTGTAAATGTTCTGCTTCCGTACATTCCACACCATTTACACATTGATTAACCGGTAAAGTTTCTCCATAACCTTTTCCGTAAATTCTTCGATAATCAATCCCTTTACTTACGATATAACTCACCACTTCATTGGCTCTCATATTGGTCAATTCCATATTCCATTCATCTGGTCCTCTAGAATCTGTATGGGATGAGAATTCAACAATAACAGTTGGATGTTCTTTCATAAATTTAACAACTTTATCCAATTCTTCAGCAGATTCATTTTCAATATCAAATTTATTCAACAAAAACTCAATACTTTTTACATCAATGAAGAGTTGGTCTTCTGGAATTTCCAAAACAGGCAAGTTTTCAATTTTTTCCTCATTATAAACAATGGGTTCTTCAACTGTTTCTTCCAAATCTTTAGCAATTCTCATGGTAACTTCTTGCAACTCATTATCTGGTTGATAGATAATTTGCGCCAAGTCTTTGCTGTAAAATTTCTTACTAGCCTCCAATTTGTAATTTTTATTACATTTATTGAATTTGACTTTATACTTACCTTGATTATCGGTCATAAAACGATTCAACCATTTCCCTTCTTCATCAAAAATATTGATTTCAACCTCATCTACACCCAAATCTGTTATGGCATCCAATACTTCAATTTCAACAATTTGAGAACAACTTTTAATTGCAGTTTCTTGTACAAATGAATAAATATCATCACCACCTTTACCCTGAGGTCTATCGGAAGTAAAAAAACCTTTTCGCATATCACCGTTTATAACAAAACTGAAATCATCGTATTTACTATTAACGGGCTCACCCAAATTGATAGGTTCAATAAATAGATTTCCAACCGGCACCATATAAACGTCTAATCCACCAAGTCCAAATTTTCTATTGGATGAAAAATATAAAAGACCATTATTGACATCTGGGAAGTTTTCTTTGGCAGATGTGTTAATGAATCCTCCTAGATTTTCGGGTTTTCCGAATGTGCCGGAACTCAAAATATCCACCATGTATAAATCTGTGTCCCCATAACCTCCAGGCATATTGGATGCAAAAAACAACTTTGTTCCATCATCGCTAATAGTAGGATGAGCACAATGGTATTTATCACTATTAAATGGTAATTCTTCCAAATCAGTCCAATCACCATTTTTCTGAACCTTGGCTCTGTATAATTTCAATGTCGGATCTTTTCCTCTATTTTTATCTTGGCTATTGGATGTGAAATAAACATATTCCAAATCGGGTGAAAAAGTCACATTTGACTGATTGAAATCACTGTCAAAAGACATCGAAACTTTTTTGGGATAAGCTAGTTCGTTTTCTTCATTGATGTAAGCTTGGAAAATTTCCAAAAAGGCTTTTTCTTTATCTGTACTATTCACTTTATTAGTAACTACCGCTTTACTATTTTTGCTGGATGCAAATATGACTCTTCCTTTTCCCCAAAAAGAAGTACTCATATCAGTATAAGGCGTGTTTACTACTAAATTTTTGATCGAATATTGTGCGGCTTCCAACTGCGCAAATAGTGAGTGAGAAGTTATAATGAAAACAAGGGTAACGAAGTATTTAGTCATCAGGGATTAGTTTTAGTATGTAAAAGTAATTATTTTTTAAATGTTTCCAAAACTTAACAAATAATATACCAAAAAAAATAGCTCATTTAATTAAGTATTGCTTATCTCACCTCTCAATGAGGTTTCAAACAAGTCTTTGATTCTTCCTTCTATTTCAGGAATACTGAATAAATACATGAGTTTGGTTACGGCAGCTTCAGTCGTAATGTCTTTTCCATCAATCAAACCCATTTCCAACAATTCCAAACTCGTTTCATACTTTCCTAAAACAACACTTCCAGCAAAACATTGGGTAATATCTACGATGGGAATCCCTTTTTTAAGGGTGCTTCTCAATATTTCCAAAAACCATTGTTCAGTTGGCGCATTTCCCGAACCGTAAGTTTCCAAAATTACACCTTTTAATTCGGGCATTTGAAACATATGATGTAATACTGCTTCTGTTATACCTGGAAATAATTTGATTAACAAGACATTTTGTGGGAGTATTTTTCTAAATATCAGCTCTTTGGATGATTTTAAGGGCAATAAAGTGTGTTCATGAAACTTTAATTCAACACCGCTTTCTGCAAGTATTGGATAATTGGGAGAATCAAATGCTTGAAACTGAGCTGCACTGATTTTGGTTGTTCGGTTGGCTCGATATAATTTATACTCAAAGTAAATACACACTTCAGTGATGCGTGGTTTTCCGTTTTTTTGAGCAGCAGCTATCTCAATAGCCGTTATCATGTTCTCCTTGGCATCAGTTCTCAAATCTCCAATAGGTAATTGAGATCCAGTAAAAATGATAGGCTTATCCAAATTTTCAATCATAAAACTAATAGCTGAAGCTGTATATGACATGGTGTCAGAACCGTGTAATACTACAAATCCATCGGCTTTGTGATAATGTGATTGAATGATTGTAGCAATACTGTCCCAATGGGATGGATTGATATTACTAGAATCTATGGGAAGTTCAAAAGATATCGTTTCCAAACTACAATCCAGATGGTTGAGCTCTGGAATACTGTTGTAGATGTGTTTAAAATCAAAAGATCTTAAGACATTGGTTTTATAATCTTTCATCATTCCGATGGTTCCACCGGTATAAATGATGAGTATATGTGGGATTTTTGACATTTTGTCTGTAGAAAATAAAAAGCTGAATTTTTAATCCAGATTAATTAAAAATCTGTAAATCTGTAATTTAAACAAAAAATTATCTCTTAAAAAAATCGAAATCAAAAGAAATAATGATTTGGAATAATTTATGCTGTAAAGGTAGCAAATTTTGAGATTTTTGGTTGAAATAATTTAAACTCTCATACCTTAATAACTCAAAATTAAAAATTTTACTATTTTTAAACCTTAATTTTTAAACTCAAAAAAATATGGCATTCGGATTAATTATTTTTGGGCTCATTGCCCTCGTTGGTTGGATTGTTCAAAGTCGTCTCAAAAGTAAATTTGAACAATATTCCAAAATTTACTTACAAAATGGCATGTCGGGAAAAGAAATTGCAGAAAAAATGCTCTATGATCACAAAATTTATGATGTAAAAGTCATCTCAACTCCGGGAAGATTGACTGATCATTACAACCCAGTAGACAAAACAGTCAACTTGAGTGAAGCTGTTTATCTGGAAAGAAATGCAGCTGCAGCAGCTGTTGCAGCTCACGAAGTAGGTCACGCAGTTCAACATGCTCAGGCTTATTCATGGTTGCAATTTCGCTCCAAAATGGTTCCTACCGTCAATGTATCTAGTAGAATTGCACAATTTGCAATCATGGGTGGAATACTTTTAGTCAACATTTTTCCAAGTTTACTTCTGTTGGGCATTTTGTTTTTTGCAGTTTCAGTCGTATTCACTTTCGTGACTTTACCGGTTGAATATGATGCTAGTAACAGAGCTTTGGCTTGGCTGGAAAATAAAAATATGGTTACTTCACAAGAATTGGCAGGCGCCAAAGATTCTTTGAATTGGGCGGCTCGAACATACGTCGTAGCTGCTGTGGGAGCTTTAGCAACCTTGTTTTATTATGTGATGATTTATATGAATAGAAGATAATAGCCTCATAAAAATAAATAAAAAAGAGCCATTCTACGATGGCTCTTTTTTTTATAAAAATCTTAATCTTGACTTAAACTTTCTCTTTTTGCAATTGATTGTTTCTTTTGGAAATATAATTGAAAACTTCTTTAATCGTTTTCTTTCTAATGGTTCGTTGTAAATCAGTATCTAATTTTTTAATTTTATATATAAATTTAAAATCGATATAATCCTTTTTGATGGAAATTACTTTGAGATTATAGGATTGTGGTTCAATATATTCATCAAAACTTTGCAAGGTTTTGATCAATTCTTTTTCCAAATTTTCAATGTTACCTATGAGATCAATACTCAATTGAAAATCAATATTGGTCAATCGAATGTCTTTTTTAGTGTAATTGATGATTTCAGTTTGATAAATCTTGGAATTGGGTATAACCACAATGTCGTCGTCATCATTTTGAAATCGAATGCGTTGAATGCCGATTTCGACAATCTTCCCTTTAATATCTCCAATTTTAACATGGTCACCCATATCAAAGTCCTCTGAAAAACTGAAATACAATCCTACTAAAAAATCATTGATGAAGTCTTTTAAAATTATAGCTAATGCAGCCGCCACAATACTTAAAGATGTGATTATTTCTTTTAATTCAATTCCAAAAGCTCCAAAAACACTAAACACAAATGCCAAACCTAAAACAACAGTTGTAATATTGCTAATTCCGTAATGTACATTGTCTTTAACTCCTTTTGGCAATTTAAACTTTTTAGAATAGTAATATTTAACCAACCTTGAAGCCAAATTGACAATCAAAGTAAAAATGGTAAAATTGAATATTGCTTTGACAATTAAATTTTTCTCCGTCCACTGTAAAATATCAGGATAGAAAAATTTAATAATAATAACTGCGATGATAATAAACAGTTGTAGAAAAAAATTGAAAACAACCCTCATTTTAATTGATTTTGGTGACAAAGTTAGGGATATATAAGCATTCAAACTATATTCATAGAGATTAAATATTTCTTAATAAATATCCTTATTTATATTCATTCTAAATTTCAAATTTAACTTTCTAAGAAGTAAAAATTAAATACTTTTGTACAAAATAATTTATAAAACGAAACATTATGGCAATTAAAATAACTGACGACTGTATCAACTGCGATGCTTGTATATCTGAATGTCCAAACACTGCAATCTACGAACCAGATCAAGAGTACTCTTATGCTGACGGAACCAAATTAAGTGGAACCGTTAAACTACCTTCTTCAGGTGATGAAGTAGATGCTGGTGAGCAATTTGAAGCAAAATCTGATGAATTCTATTTTATCGTTACTGATAAATGTACTGAATGTAAAGGTTTCCACGATGAACCACAGTGTGCTTCTGTTTGTCCAGTTGACGCTTGCGTACCAGACAACGATTTCAAAGAAACTGAAGAGCAACTAATGGCTAAAAAAGCTTGGTTACACGGATAATTATTCAGTTGTATATCTATTACAATTTTAAAAAAACCTCGTTTCTTACGAAACGAGGTTTTTTCTTTTTAAATCTAGAGGGGAAGGCGACAAACAAAATTAACTAACCTTATTATCAAAATAATCTTTTAATATTTGTTCCCTGAAATTGGGATGTGCAATCTCAGCCAAGGCTTTGGCTCTTTGTTCGATGGTTTTTCCATATAAATCAGCTACTCCATATTCTGTTACCACATAATGAACATGCGCACGCGTAGTAACTACACCTGCACCCGGCTTTAGGAAAGATACGATTTTACTTTCTCCTTTGTTTGTAGTAGAAGGCAAAGCGATAATGGCTTTTCCTCCTTTACTCAAAGAAGCTCCTCTTATAAAATCCATCTGTCCTCCTACTCCACTGTATATTTTAGTACCGATGGAATCAGCACAAACTTGACCCGTTGCGTCTACTTCAATCGCAGAATTGATGGCAACCATTTTAGGATTTTGACGAATATTGTGAATGTCATTGACATAGTCCACTTCACGCATTTCTACAAATGGATTGTCGTCTACATAATCGTAAAGTCGGCGCGAACCCATTAAAAAAGTGGCTAAAGCTCTGCCGGGATTTATGCCTTTAAAATTGCCATTGATGACATCTTTCAATATTAAATCAATCACACCATCGGAAAACATTTCAGTATGTAACCCGAGATTTTTATGATTGTGCAATCTGGATAAAACGGCATTGGGGATATTGCCTACACCCATTTGCAAGGTGCTTTCATCTTCAATCATATTGGCAATATGATCTCCGATACGTTGTTCGATTTCACTAGGCGCATGTAATTGATGTTCGGGCAATTCATCAACCACTTCCACAAAACTATCCAATTCGGAAATATGAATAATTCCGGCACCATGCGTACGAGGCATTCTAGGATTGATCTGAGCTATGACATGCTTGGCATTGTCAATTGCAGCCAATGTTTCACCTATCGTAACACCTAGAGAACAATACCCATGTTTATCGGGTGGAGAAACCTGAATAAGAGCTACATCTATATTCAAAACTCTATTCTTAAACAAATAGGGCAATTCACTAAAAAAAACCGGCGTATAAGACCCATTTCCGGCAGCCAATGTATGTCTAATATTACCACCTACAAAAAATGAATTGACGTGAAAACTCTCTCTCAAATCAGGATTGGCGTAAGGCGCAATGCCTTCTGTATGCAAGTGGCAAACTTCCACATTTCTCAATTCCTCAAATCTAGCAGTCATGGCTTTGATCAAGGTTTGAGGTGCAGCAGCTCCCATCTGAACGAATACTCTGTCGTTGGATTTTATGATTTTAACCGCGTTTTCGGGCGACTTGGATTGGTACATAAATTTAATTTTCGGCAAAAATACAACCGTTTCAAGCTGAAAATAATGAAAAAAGTCATGTTTCATAAATATTTTTTACGAATTTGAAATAATTTACATGGTACCAACTTGCTTTTTTTGCTTAGTATAATGTTTTAATGATTCATTTTATTCCAAGTAGCATATACCCATTGAAATATGGTTTCAATCTAACAAAAACCCACTATATAATTTCTAATTTCTAATTTCTAATTTCTAAAATCAAATACTATCTTTGCCAAAAATTAAAATATCGTTCATGATTAAAATAAAAACCCGAGAGGAAATCGAGCTGATGCGCGAAAGTGCTTTGCTGGTTTCCAAAACTTTGGGCATTTTGGCACAAGAAGTCAAACCGGGTGTTACCACTTTATACTTAGATAAATTGGCCGAAACTTTCATCCGTGATCACGGAGCTATCCCTGGATTTTTAGGACTATATGATTTTCCCAACACTTTGTGTATGAGTCCCAATGCTCAAGTAGTGCACGGTATTCCCAATGACAAACCATTGGAAAACGGGGACATCATCTCTATTGATTGCGGTGTTTTGAAAAATGGATTTTACGGAGATCATGCCTATACATTTGAAGTAGGCGAAGTTACTACTGAAGTAAAAAAACTCTTGGACATCACCAAAGAAAGCCTATACATGGGCATTAGAGAATTCAAAGCCGGCAATCGGGTGGAAGATGTGGGCTATGCCATTCAACATCACGTAGAAAAACACGGTTATGGTGTAGTGAGAGAATTGGTAGGTCATGGATTGGGGACCAAAATGCATGAAGATCCGCAAATGCCCAATTATGGGAAAAGAGGTAGAGGTAAAATGTTTGTAGAAGGTATGGTCGTGGCTATCGAACCCATGATCAATATGGGAACCCATAAAATCGACCAACTTCGCGATGGATGGACGATTCTCACAAGAGATCGCAAACCCAGTGCTCACTTTGAACACGATGTCGCTATTGTCAATGGCAAACCCCAATTGCTTTCTACTTTCCAATACATCTATGATGCCTTGGGAATCAAAAGCGATGAAGAACAAGAATTTAGACCCTAGTCATATAACATGATCAAAATTATTCTCAACACCATTCCTCGCGAATTTTTAATCAAAGCCAGTTATTGGCTCAGACCTTTTTTGGTGTTTTGGTATAAAGGCAAACGATTTACCGATCCTATTGACAGCAAATCGTACCGCAAGTTTTTACCTTATGGGTATCAAGTCAAAAGAGAAAATGCTTTGGCTCCCGGGACATTATCATTGGAAAGACATCGCTTGATGTGGCTGTTTCTAAAAAATGAAACCAACTTTTTTAAAGACCCTTTGAAGGTGTTGCACATTGCGCCCGAACAAGCTTTTTACCATCGTTTCAAATCTCAAAAAAACCTAGATTACATCACTGCCGATTTATATTCACCACTTGCAGATGTTAAAGCCGACATTACTAACATGCCTTTTGAGGATGAACATTTTGATGTAATTTTTTGCAATCATGTATTGGAACACGTCATCGACGATCAAAAAGCCATGCATGAATTGTATAGAGTCCTAAAAAAGGGAGGTTGGGGTATTTTTCAAATTCCCCAAGATCTGAATAGGGCTGAATCCTACGAAGATTTCAGTATCACCGACCCAAAAGAAAGAGCCATACACTTTGGACAATATGATCATGTAAGAGTTTATGGTCGCGATTATTTTGATAAATTAAAAACGGTAGGATTTGAAGTAGAAGTTGTGGACTATGCCCAAAAGCTCACTCCCGAACTTTTTGAAGCTTATAGATTGGCTCCCGGAGAACTTCTTCCCTATTGCAAAAAGAATTGATACCATAGCCTTAAACTTTACGTTTGTTGTATAGTCTAACCGCCATTTATCAATCAGATTATGCAAAAAAATGTCTTGTGGTCTTTAAGACTAGGTTTTTCAGCTCAACAATCGGTTCAAATTCAAAAATTGGGTTTCAACACCTTCATCTCCCAATCTCTTTCTTTCTCCATTGCCCCTAAAATGCCCGCTTTCCTCAGGGATGAACCACATACTTTAGCCGATTTAAAAAATCTGAGGCAAGAAATCAAAAATGCAGACGAAAAAGAACAAAAAAAAATACTCAAAAAACAAATTTACAATCACTTCCAACTCAAAAAATGGTGGCTTCAAAGCATCAGAACCAGCGAATGGCCATTGAGAGAAAAGATGGTTGTTTTTTGGCACAATCACTTTGTTTCAAGTGCCCAAAAAGTCAAAGTTAATTATTGGATCTACCAGCATTATACTGTTTTAAATGAAAATGCTTTTGGCAATTTTAAAGAGTTGACCAAAAAAATCATCCAAACCAATGCGATGGTAAAGTACCTAGACAATGTGGACAATAAAAAAGACAATCTCAATGAAAATTTAAGTCGGGAGTTGTTGGAATTGTTTACCTTGGGGATTGGAAATTACACCGAACTTGACGTTAAAAATGGGGCAAAAGCTTTAGCAGGTCTCAATTTGGGAGAAGATAAAGCCATGTACAGAAAACCATTGGAGGTAAATGAAACCATAGAATACTTGGGGAAAAAAGGACATTTTAAAGTTGAAGAGTTGATAGATCAAATTTTTGAACAACCTCAAATTCCATATCTGATAACCCGTAAAATTCTACAATGGTTTTTGTACGATCAACCCGATGAAAAATTAGTACAGTATTATGGCGACTTTTTTAGAACCCAAAATTTTGAAATCAAGCCTTTACTTCTCAAAATTTTTACCGAAGAATACGAAAAAGATATACAAGGTCGTAAAATTAAAGATCCATTGGTTTACATTTTACAATTGGCAAATGAACTGCAATTACAACCGGTTTCTGATGAAGCTATTCTATTTTTTTTAAGACAACAAGACATGGATTTATTCAATCCACCCAATGTAAAAGGATGGGAAGGTGGAAATTCCTGGTTGACATCACAAACGTATTTACAGAGAAATAAAGCTTCCGATCTGTGGTGTCAAGGCAAAAATCTCAAATTCAAGGGTTTGAAAGACAGCTTGGAAGATATTGAAATTGACGTAGAAACGGTAAACGTCCAATTGAATTGGGATAAGAAATCCAAACCCAATACCATCATTCAGTCCTTTACGGATAGACTTTTGTTTCAAGTTGATGAAAATATGCAGCAAGATTTGGAACAAATGCTCAAATACGATTTTGACCCATACAGCCCTAATGCGGATGAAGTCATCATGCGGTTGTTTCATTTTATCACTCAAACTCCCGAATTCCAAATTCTATAAAAATGATGAACCGCAGAAATTTCTTATCTCTTACCGGAACCTATACCGGTGGATTATTAGTACTACCCCAATTCTTATATGCCTTTGGTTCACAACGGATGGAGCTTTCCACTGAATCATGCATTCTTTTTATCCAACTCAATGGAGGCAATGACGGTTTGAATACCTTTATACCCTATGAAAATCCATTGTATTATGCAATGCGACCAAATATTGCCATCTCCAAAGATCAAATCATCGGGAAAAATAAAGGCATGGGATTTCATCCGGCTTTGAAGGATTTCGGCACTTTGCAACAAAAGGGTTTGCTTAGTATTCTACAAAATGTGGGTTACCCCGAACCCAATCGATCGCATTTTAGAAGTCAGGAGATATGGCAAACGGCCAGTGGAGCACAACAATATATAAATGAAGGCTGGTTGGGTCGGTTTTTGGATTTGCAATGCACCTCTAATCAACCAACGGCTGCAGTAAATATAGACAATATAGACAACTTAGCTTTAAAAGGAAGCAATCCACATTGCATTACGTTAAAAGATCCGGGAAGATTTAAGGTAAAATCTGAAAATACCGCTGAAACCAAATTATCCGACAATCCTCAGTTGGATTTTGTGAGAAAAATTGCTCATTCAATACAGGAAGGTTCCGAGGAAATTCAAAAGGCATTGGAAAATTCAACCGATGAGAAAACATATCCCAAAACGGGATTAGGTAAAAATCTACAATGGATTGGCCGTTTGATCAAAGGAAATTTGAATTCCAAAATTTATTACACTTCGCTAAGTGGTTTTGACACACACGACAATCAATTGACCATACAAAACAATAAATTAACCGAACTCAACGACGCTGTTTATACCTTTTGTGAAGACTTGATTCAAGCCAATCTCTTATCTAATGTGACTGTGGTAATTTTCTCTGAATTTGGCAGAAGAGTACAAGACAATGGCAAAGGCACTGATCATGGAACAGCTGCACCTGTATTTGTCATTGGTGGAAAAAATCAGGGAAAAGTGATAGGAACAAATCCCGATTTGGAAGATTTGGATCAAGGAGATTTGAAATTCCAAATTGATTTTAGAAGTCTATATGCCAATTTACTGACTTCCAAATTTAATTTTGATCCTTCCCAAATCGGGATTTCGCAACCTGCTTTAAATGGGTTGTTTTAGACTAGAACTAACTGACTATCTATTATCTCCATCCAATATACGACCCAAACCGCCCAGCAAACTACCTTCTTCTTTTGAGCCGCCTCTTTGTGGGGCATATTGTAAGATTCTACCTGCCAATCGGGAAATAGGAAGCGTTTGCAACCATACTTTTCCGGGACCTTTTAAAGTAGCGTAAAACATACCTTCTCCTCCAAACAATACATTTTTGACACCTTTTACCATTTCAATATCATATTGAATGTCTTTTGTATAACCTACCACACAACCGGTATCGATGCGTAATGTTTCTCCGGCATTCAAAGTACGTTCCATCACATGACCACCGGCATGCATGAAAGCCATGCCATCGCCTTCTAACTTTTGCATGATAAAACCTTCTCCACCAAAAAGACCGGTTCCAAGGCGACGTTGAAATTCAATTCCTACTTCTACTCCTTTGGCTGCACATAGGAAAGTGTCTTTTTGACAAACTATTTTTCCGCCGTGTTCCATTAAATTTACCGGAATAATTTTGCCTGGATATGGCGAAGCAAAAGCTACTTGAGATTTACCCATGCTGGTATTGGTAAAGGCAGTCATAAACAAACTTTCACCGGTAAGCAGTCGTTTTCCGGCACCTATAAGTTTGCCAAACAAACCATCGCCTTCACTTTTGCGAGAGCCATCTCCAAAAATAGTTTGCATAACGATACCATCTTTCATATACATAAAAGAACCTGCTTCGGCAATGACGGTTTCTTGAGGATCGAGTTCGATTTCGACCAATTGCATTTCTTCTCCGATTACTTTGTAATCAATTTCGTGATCTTGTAACATGTTGATTAAAGTTTAATGTTCTATATTTAGTTTATTTTGTGTTCTGTTTTTAGGTCATCAAGCAAAGTCGAGGAGCTAAATTTTGTGTTTCAAAAATAATGAAAAAACTATTAGTTACTTCCTATAAAAATTCATTTGATCTATATATTGCCACACCTTTTCAGGTAAAAGAGGGCGTACATTTTTTTGGGCTTTGATGTCTTTTCTGATTGTTGTAGCGGAAATTTCAATAATAGGAGCTTGCATGATTTGCACATTAGTATGCTGTTCGAAAGGGGTTTTTTCTTTCACTTCAGTCAGTCGTGGATATACATAAATAGGATAATGCTCCAATATAAATTCGAAATTTTTCCATTTGTGAAAACTTTGGATGTTGTCACTTCCCATAATGAGTGCAAACTGATGTTGTGGAAATTTTTCGCTCAAATACGCCAACGTATGAACCGTAAAATTGGGTTGGGGTAATTTGAATTCGATATCACTGACTTCCAATTTCGGATAATCCTCCACTGCACGTTGTACCATAGCCAATCTATGGTGATCGGCGAGTAAGGTTTTCTTGTCTTTCAACGGATTGAGTGGTGTCACCACAAACCATACGGCATCTAAATCGGCATGCTCCACCAAATGATTGGCAATAATCAAATGTCCAACATGTATGGGATTAAAAGTTCCGAAATAGAGACCTATCTTCATGCGCATATTATTTTGGAATGTTTAAAATATTAATATTTTAATGAAAACAAGACTTCAAGATCAATAAATAAATTTGAAAATACATTCAAAGATACAAATCAATCATGAAGTTTTAATCAATCAAATCCATTTGAATAAAAGCTGCAACCTTTTTATATGCCTCTTTTTGAGCTATTTCCAAAACATCGTTAACGATTACAGTATCAAAGCGATTTTCATACTTCAATTCCTTGTGTGCTTTGGCTATACGTTCTTGGATTTTTTCTTCAGTATCTGTTTTTCGATTTCTCAAACGGGTTTCCAAAGCTTCCACAGAAGGTGGTTTGACGAATACAGCCAACGTTTGCTCAGGATATAATTTTTTTAAATTCAGGCCGCCTTCCACATCAATATCAAAGATGACATTTTTCCCTTTTTGGCGGATGCGCTCGATTTCTTTCTTGTATGTACCGTAGAAATTTCCTTTGTAAACTTCTTCATATTCTGCAAAAGCATTTTCGGCTATATGCTTCTTAAAAGTTTCATTATCAATAAAATAATAATCCACACCATCACACTCGTTGACACGTCGCTGACGAGATGCCGCCGATATAGAAAACTCCAATTGCAATTCGGGTTGTGCCAATAAATAATGAACCAAACTGGTTTTACCTGCACCGGATGGTGCTGAAAATACGATGAGTTTGCCCGTTGACATTTACAAAACGTTTAAAGATTGTTCTTTAATTTTTTCCAATTCATCTTTCATTTGAATGACCAATTTTTGCATGGGTGCATGATTGGCTTTGGATCCAATGGTATTGATTTCGCGTCCCATTTCCTGAGAAATAAAACCCATTTTTTTTCCATTGGATTCCACTTGATTCAAATCTTGTATAAAATATTCTAAGTGATTTTTCAAGCGAACGATTTCTTCGGTAATATCCAATTTTTCGAGGTAATAAATCAACTCTTGTTCAAATCGGTTTTCATCCACTTCTACTTTCAATTCGTCTACTGCTTTGCGCAATTTGGTTTTCATTTCTTCCTTTCGGGAGGCATCCAAGGTGATGATTTGAGTCAGCGCATTTGAAATATTGCCGATTCTCAATTCAAGATCTCTTTTCAAAGCCATTCCTTCTTCGCTTCTGTACAATTGAATATTCACGACTGCTTTATCAATGGTTTTGATAATCAAATCCCATTCTTCCAAGTCGATATCTTCTCTACTCGAACTCACAGATTCGGGTAAACGCATGGCAATTTCAAGCAAATGATCCTGAGTTCCGGGACTCAAAGATCGTAATTCATCCATGTATTTTTGAACCATCAGTTTATTGATTCGAATGGAATCATCGGCACCTGTAGTTTCGATATACAAACCAAAATCCACTTTTCCTCTGACTAATTTTTCAGATAATAGTCGGCGAATATCCAATTCTTTTTCACGGTAATTGGATGGAATTCGGGCATTTATTTCGATGCCTTTGCTATTTAAAGACTTGATTTCTACAGTAATTTTTTTGGTAGGCAATTGAGCAATCGCTTTACCAAATCCGGTCATTGATTCTATCATCTGGATATTTCATTTTTAGAGAAACGCAAAGGTAATTAAATTTTAATCACAAAAACGCACCCATATCTTGATTTACCTTTCTGTTTTCCTGAAACTTACCAGATAAACCCCGATAAAAATCAGGGAAGCAGCTACTATTTTCAACCAATCCAATCGATCACTTCCCACACTTATCGCATAAAGGGTAGCTACCACGGGTTGGATATAGATAAAGACACTCAATGTAGTAGGTTTTAATTTTTTCAAAGCCAAGATATTGAACAAATAGGTAAAAAAAGTAGCAAATACGACTATATAACCTATTTTGAGAAAGCCGACAAATGGAATGACTTCCCATTGAACCTCTTGTATTTGACTCCAACTGAAAGGCAACACCATCAATATCCCAACCAAGTACATCCATTTGGTCACATTGATGGGATGGTATTTATGAATGATACCTTTGGAAATAATCATATAAACACTAAAGGAAGCTGCATTGATAAAAACTAAAAAGTTGCCCAATCTTACATTGGGTGCATTGACTTGCATCTTCTTACCCAAAGAAATTAATGCTACGGCGCCAATCAAACCCATAACTACACCGATAATTTTCTTCGTCGTAAAAGGATCTTTTAAAAAGACAAAGGAAAACAACAATACTAATATAGGTGTCGTTACCATGATAACTGCACTGTTGATTGGAGTCGTATAACTCAACCCTTTAAAAAAAGTAAGCATATTGAGGGCAACCCCAAAAAAAGCAGACAGGATGATGATTTTAAAATCCTTCCATTCAATTTTCTCTGATGGTACCAATAAACCGGCCACCCAAAACAAGAGTGTCGCTCCTGTGACTCTCAATAAAATAAACCCAAAAGGCTTGATATACAAAGGCATGACATCCTTGGCAATAGTAAAAGACAATCCGTAAATCAAGGCTGCCAAAAAAGCCAAAACAAAGGCGAAATTTTTAGAATTCACGTTTAAAAAAATTGAATTGCAAAGAAACAATTTAAAATTGACATCCAACGTCTTGGGAATTCTCAAAAAATAATTTTGTATTTCAAAAAATAATTTACCTTTGCAGTCCATTTGATAGATGGTATTACTTACGCAATATCAGGATCAAAAAGTGAAAAAATACCAAGCGGGCGTGGTGGAATTGGTAGACACGCCAGACTTAGGATCTGGTGCCGTGAGGTGTGGGGGTTCGAGTCCCTTCGCCCGCACTTAATAACTCTGAATCATTGATTTTTCAATAATTCAGAGTTTTTTTTTGAATTATTTTCAAAAATAAAAAATGTATCAGAAGTGATACAAAATGAAGCCAAAGTGCTATAATTTCCAAAGAATCTCTTTAGCCTATCTCAAATTTACCCGCATTTGAGACAAATCTGACCCAACATAGGACAAATGTGACTCAACATGCGACAATTCTGACCCAACTTATCCCAAATGTGGCACAACAGCACACTTTATCTCTCCATTTTTGGAACTTCACATATAATTTATAAAGCTCGCTTCAGAATGTTTATCAAAGTTAGGAGGCACGTTAGAAATCACAAAATCATCATAAAAACAGTTATTTCCTACATTTTATATACTTGATGGGGAAATTTTTTAAATTTTTACAACCCTAGAAAGAAGCTTATTAAAAAAAGTATTATTTATTTTATAACATTTTTTATTAAAATTTTTTTAATTCAAATAAATTTATACATTTGCCCCGTTGTATAGTCCCAGATTTACACACATCATGAACAAAAAGAGTTTATTATTTACTACCCTATTACTACTGTTCTTATTTGCAACAGTTTCCACATGGGCTCAAACACCTCCACCACCACCAGGTGGTACGCCTCCCGGGTTTCCGGTTGATGGCGGAGTAATGCTTTTAGCTGCTTTAGCTATTGGATATGGTGTGTCTAAGAAAAAATAAATTTTCCACATTTTTTATCTATTTTATTTAATCGTTTTTTACTTTATATAGAAACAAATATTTAATATCTATATATAAGTTGATTCTAGCTAAATTTTAAAAGGGTTTACCATGCTATTTGTAAATCATATTTTAAAATACCGTACTTTTGAGCCTTAGTCAGACACATACATTTATGGAAAATAACAATAATATAATCGTAGGAATTAGCATCGGAGATCTCAATGGAATTGGCATAGAGATTATCTTAAAAACTTTTGAAGACAAACGCATGCTGGAATTATGTACTCCGGTTTTATTTGCCTCTAGAAAAATCTTTTCCAAATATAAAACCATACTCAATATTGAAACCCAAATTCAATCAATTCAAGACATCAATAGTATAATACCAGGCAAACTGAATCTCATAAACGTATGGAATGAAGATGTAGAAATATCCTTTGGCACAGCTAATAAAGAAGGCGGAAAATATGCCTTATTATCATTAGAAGCTGCTGTTGAAGAACTCCATAAAGGAAATATTGACGTTTTGGTTACAGCTCCTATCAATAAAAATACCATCCAATCCGAATCCTTTAACTTTCCTGGTCACACAGAATATTTACAATCCAAAATCGGAGGTCAAGCGTTGATGATTCTCATGAGTGATAAGCTAAAAGTAGCATTGATGACCGGACATATTCCTATTGATGAAGTTAGTAAATCAATTACACCCGAGTTGATTCGAGAAAAAATCGAAATTTTAAATCAAACTTTAGTACTGGACTTTAGTATCACCAAACCAAAAATTGCCGTACTCAGCATCAATCCACATGCAGGCGATAATGGTGTTATTGGAAATGAAGATAAAGAAATTCTCATTCCAACTATTGAAAAAATTCAAAAAGAAGGTAAATTAATATACGGACCTTATGCCGCTGATAGCTTTTTTGGAAGTGGTAATTATTTGAATTTTGATGCCATATTGGCTGCCTATCATGATCAAGGACTGACTCCGTTTAAAACTTTGGCTTTTGGGAATGGCGTAAATTACACCGCAGGACTTGACAAAATCAGAACTTCTCCCGATCATGGCACTGCATTTGACATTGCCGGAAAAGGCATAGCCGATTTTGAATCTTTTAAAGAAGCCGTATATACTGCAATTGATATTTTTAGAAATAGAACTCAAAATAGCGATTTGATAGCGAATGCATTAGTCGGCAAAAATTCGTAAATAAAGAAATCTTTTTCTCAGTACATTATTGTTTTTCGGAAATTTTTATATCTTTGCACGCTCTATTCGAATTGAAAGAAGATGAATCCCTTACAAAAATACAACATACCCTTTGTGGGGCTTAGTTTCGGGAAACATGTTTTTCACTACGAAATAGACCGAAAGTTCTTTGATGCTTTTCAATACACTGAAATTCAAAACATCACTTGTAATTCGGAAGTTATTTTAGATAAAAAAAATAATTTTTTTGAATTACTCATTCAAATAGATGGTATGGCCACCTTGTTGTGTGATGTAACTAATGAACCGTTTGACGAACACATTCAAAATGCATTGCATTTGGTAGTCAAGTTTGGGGAGGAATTCAACGACGAACACGAAGATATTTTGATTATTCCACATGAATCATTTCAGATCAATGTTTCTCAATACCTCTATGAGACCATACTTTTAGCGATTCCAATCAAAAAAGTACATCCCGGTATTGCTGATGGAACGTTAAAATCACCTGTATTGGACAAGTTAAAAGATTTAGAAATACACGAAAAACCGAAGATAGATCCCCGTTGGGCTCAATTGAATCAATTATTAACACCGAAAAAGCAGTAAAATGGCACATCCCAAGAGAAAAACCTCGAAGACCAGAAGAGATAAGAGAAGAACCCATTACAAAGCGACGGCACCTCAGGTAGCTATTGACACTACTACCGGTGAAGCGCATCTTTACCATCGTGCCCATTGGCATGAAGGAAAGTTGTATTACAAAGGTCAAGTAGTAATTGATCCTGTTCCTGCATCTTAGTCAAAAAACATTTTGAGTAAAATACCCTCTTTTTGAGGGTTTTTTTGTTTAAAATAGCTCTAAATTGTGCATTTTTCATCTTTTTTGGGCAATTTTTTGAAAATTTTCGTTTACTTTGCCTTAACGTAAATTTAATCTAAATCACGTTAAAAAAACCAACAAATCTGTTTCTGATGACCAAGATAACTGCTGCCATTACTGCTGTAGGGAAGTATTTACCCGATTATGTGCTATCTAATGCGATACTCGAATCCATGGTGGACACCACCGATGAATGGATATTAACTCGTACAGGCATTAAAGAAAGAAGAATATTAAAAGGAGAAGGAAAAGGTTCGTCTTTTATGGCTATTGAAGCCGCCAAAGATCTTTTTGCTAAATCAAAAGTCAATCCGCTTGAAATAGATTTAGTCATTGTGGCCACAGCAACTCCCGATATGCAAGCAGCTTCCACAGCTGCATTGACCGCAACCGAAATTGGAGCTACCAATGCTTTTTCATTTGATTTAATTTCAGCTTGTTCTAGTTTTCTATACGGCATGTCAACTGCTGCCAAATTTATCGAATCAGGAAGATATCAAAAAGTACTACTCATTGGGTCGGATAAGAATTCATCTATGATTGATTATACCGATCGGGCTACTTGTATCATATTTGGAGATGGTGCCGGAGCGGTTTTATTTGAACCCAATAATGAAGGATACGGACTTCAAGATGAAGAATTAAAAACCGATGGAATTGGACGAGAATTTTTGCAAGTCCCAGCCGGTGGTTCAGTATTACCTGCTTCATTGGAAACCGTTCAAAATAAAAAACATTTTGTATTTCAAGATGGTAAGACCGTATTCAAATATGCCGTTTCCAAAATGGCTGAAGTGTCAGACATCATCTTGGAAAGAAATCATTTGGATAAAGATAAAATTAACTGGCTGGCTGCCCATCAAGCTAATAAACGCATCATAGACGCAACAGCCTCACGAATCGGTTTGCCGGAAGAAAAAGTAATGATGAATATTGAAATGTATGGCAACACTACTTCTGCCACATTACCACTACTCTTAGTTGATTATGAAAAGCAATTAAAAAAAGGAGATAAAATCATTTTTGCCGCGTTTGGTGGTGGGTTCTCTTGGGGAGCCATTTACCTGACTTGGGCGTATAATTCATAGAAAAACTAACCAAAACCTAATATATTATGGACATTAGAGACATTCAAAATCTTATCAAATTTGTATCAAAAGCTGGTGTAAATGAGGTAAAACTCGAAACCAAAGATTTCAAAATCAGCATCAAAACTGCTCCCGATTACAATGGAGCTCCAATTGTAAGCAATGCACCACAATACATCCAACCTGCTCAAACTACATTTGAAACTCCTATGGCAACTCCTGTCAAAGAAGCAGCAGTTGTAGATGAAAATGCCAATTATGTAACCATCAATTCCCCTATGATTGGTACATTTTATCGCAGACCTTCACCTGATAAACCAATGTTTGCTAACGTAGGAGATTCCGTTTCAATTGGTTCGGTAGTTTGTATCATTGAAGCCATGAAACTCTTCAACGAAATTGAATCTGAAGTTAGCGGTAAAATCGTAAAAATTCTGGTAGACGATTCATCACCGGTTGAATTTGGACAACCTTTATTCTTGGTTGATCCTTCTTAGTTTATTGGGTATAATAACTTTTTGAAAAGCAGAATTATTGAGTCATCTTTAATGACAAGAAATCCCAAATTCTTGTTTTAATAATGCTGCATTTTTGAATGCTAAATTTTGAATTTAACCTATGTTTAAAAAAATATTAATAGCCAATAGAGGTGAAATCGCTTTGCGTATCATCAGAACTTGTAGAGAAATCGGAGTAAAATCTGTAGCGGTTTATTCTACTGCCGATCGCGATAGTTTGCATGTAAAATATGCCGACGAAGCCGTTTGTATCGGCCCACCTGCCAGTAAAGATTCCTATCTGAAGATGTCCAACATCATTGCTGCAGCCGAAATTACCAATGCAGATGCCATTCATCCCGGTTACGGATTTTTATCGGAAAATGCTAAATTTTCCAAACTTTGCGAAGACCACGGTATCAAATTCATTGGAGCTTCTCCCGAGATGATTTCCAAAATGGGAGACAAAGCTTCTGCTAAGGCTACCATGAAAGCAGCCGGAGTTCCTACTATTCCAGGTTCGGAAGGTATTATTGATACGTATGAAGCTGCTGCTGTTATGGCTGAAGAAATCGGATATCCTGTGATGATCAAAGCTACTGCAGGTGGTGGAGGTAAAGGTATGCGTGCCATTTGGAAAAAAGAAGAACTCAAAGAATCTTGGGAAAAAGCCAAACAAGAAGCTTTTGCTTCCTTTGGCAATGACGGAATGTATATGGAAAAACTCCTAGAAGAACCCCGACATATTGAAATTCAAATTGTAGGTGATTCTACAGGTAGAGCTTGCCATTTATCGGAAAGAGATTGTTCTGTTCAACGTCGTCATCAAAAATTGGCCGAAGAATCACCTTCTCCTTATATGACCGATGCGTTGCGTAAAAAAATGGGAGAAGCCGCTATCAAAGCTGCCGAATCTATCAAATATGAAGGTGCCGGAACAGTTGAATTTTTGGTTGACAAACACCGCAATTTCTATTTTATGGAAATGAATACCCGTATTCAAGTAGAGCATCCCATCACCGAACAAGTGATTGTCAACTACGATTTAATCAATGAACAAATCAAAGTAGCTGCCGGAGTGCCTATTTCGGGTAAAAATTATTTTCCAAAAATGCACTCTATCGAATGTCGTATCAATGCAGAAGACCCTTACAATGACTTTAGACCTAGTCCCGGTAAAATTACTGCTTTGCACATGCCTGGCGGACATGGTGTGCGCGTAGATACACACGTTTATGCCGGTTATACCATCGTTCCCAATTACGATTCGATGATTGCTAAATTGATTGTCACCGCCGAAACCCGTCCCGAAGCTATTGCCAAAATGAAAAGAGCTTTGGATGAATTCTATATTGAAGGAATCAAAACAACAATTCCTTTCCACCAAAAACTGATGAATCACCCGGATTTTGTTTTAGGAAATTATACAACCAAGTTTCTTGAAGATTTTAGCATGGAAGATTAATCTTTAAACCCCATAAGTTATAAAACCTATGGGGTTTTCTTATGAAATGAGCATGTCAATCCCGATAGCTACCGGAATGACATCAACCAAAAATGTCCCGAAAGCTTTCGGGTGCGAATTCCACTCGCCTCGCTGCGAAGCGGGTCTTACCATTAAAAATCAAATTGAAATAAACAGATGAAAGACAAAGAATTACATATAGACGGAATTGATAAAATCATCTTGCAACATTTGATTCACGATGCTCGAATTCCCATTTTATCCATCGCCAAAGAAGTAGGTATTTCGGGAGCAGCTATACATCAAAGATTGCGCAAACTCGAAGCTTCCGGATTATTAAAGGGTTCTAAATTTGTTTTAGATCCCAAAATTTTAGGATATAAAACGCTGGCATTTGTAGGGATTTTTCTGGACAGTGCAGGCATTTACAAAGATGCTATAGAAAAATTGAAAAGCATTCCCGAAGTAATAGAAAGTCATTATACAACCGGTGATTACGCCATTTTTATCAAAATACTTTGTAAAGACAACGAGCATTTGATGAAAGTGCTCAACCATCAGATTCAAGCTATCAAAGGCGTTTCCCGAACAGAAACATTTATCTCATTGGACCAACAAATTGATAGACAGATTGGGTTTTAATGCAGAAATTGGGAAGATATTTGGTATCTTTATTTTATTGGGATTAGATCGCAATTCGGAAAGTTTTTGAAATCCATTTTAAAGGAAAAATGATTTGCTTCCCCATCAACTAAACCTTTCCCGCAATTCCACCTTCTGCCATTCTCTCTTTAACACTTGATAGGTAGCTTTCTCGGTCAACACTTCTGCTGATTCCACTTCATCCGATTTCATGAGTTGCTCCGCAATATCGATCCGATAGAGCAATTGCATAAAAACATCAAATTTGTATTGGATCAACTGGTATAATTCGTAGGAAACTTCTTTGATCAATTCTTCGGGCGTAGTTGATTCAGAAATGTCGATGGTCAAGCCGGTCAACTCAAAATCCTTCTTTACTTGAAGCAACATTTTGGGATACAAATGCGCATATTGAGTATCTGTCAACCAAGTATAGGTAGCTGGGATTTCATTCATCAGTGCTTTCTACTTTTTAATTGTTGCATCAATGTTTCCAATACAATTTTGGATTGGGATTGTAAAGGTAATTCGTTTAAAAGTTGTTCGGCTGCCAAGGTATAGTGTTCCATCTCTTTTTGAATCAAAATATCAACACTGTACTTTTTAAATAGGTCTTTTACTTTTTCAATTTTATCCACTTCCGAATAACCGTTAAACAATGTTGTCAGTACTTGCTTATCACGATCATCCGCAAGCTCCAAAGTTTTCAAGACCAACCAAGTTTTCTTGTTTTCAACAATATCTCCACCGATTTGTTTCCCAAAAGTCTCTGCATTACCAAATGTGTCTAAATAATCGTCCTGCATTTGAAAAGCTAATCCCATTAGAACACCCATATCGTAAATTTTATGTTGGTCTGAAATTCCAGCATCGGCTACTATTGCCCCCATTTGAAGAGCAGCTCCTAGTAAAACAGCTGTTTTCAAACGAATCATTTCTCTATACGCAGTCAAAGTAACCTCCGATTTGGTTTCAAAATCCATATCGTATTGTTGACCTTCACAAACTTCCACAGCTGTTTTACTCAACAATTGAGTAAGTGCGGTAAACTTATCAGACTCATACACATTGATATATTGAAAAGCTTTGATCATCATTACATCTCCCGAAAGAATGGCAGTATTGGTATTCCAAAGTTGATGTACGGTTGGTTTGCCTCTGCGAATAGGTGCTTGATCCATGATATCATCGTGCAAGAGTGTAAAATTGTGAAAAACTTCGACGGCCATAGCTGCTGAAAGTGCTTTATCGGAAGTTCCACCAAAGCCATCTGCTGCAATAAGAGTTAAAACCGGACGTATTCTTTTTCCTCCCAACTCCAAAATATACTGCATAGGTTCATACAGATTATGAGGTTTTTGATTTGGGTAATTGGATTCTAAGTGTTTGGAAAAAAGAACTGTATAATCTTTTAAAGTCATTTAATAATGTTTGGGGTAAAGGTAAAAAATTAAATAATGTTACCCAATAAAAAAGATATGTTAAGAAATGATAAAACTTTAGAAACTTTTTTGGTTTATAAAGTTTCCTTTATATATTTGCAGGCTCAAATTAGCACTTCGACAAGCTCAGTGACCTAAATAAAAGTTAGAAGTCAATTAGTAAAATTTCGTTTTCATAATCATCCATACATGCGTGATAAAATTCTACATAAAGCCAGTGAACTATTTTTAACTTTAGGAGTTAAAAGTGTTACGATGGATGATTTGGCGGAACGAATGGCTATTTCCAAAAAGACCATTTATGAGTTTTATGCCAACAAGTACGATTTAATCAAAGCTACTACCGAATTTATTTTTGAGAAAGTCATTTGTGAAATAGATGGGATTTGTAATAAAGACAAGCAAAATCCGATTCAAAATTTATTTGAGATCAATCAATACATCCATCAAAAACTAAAAGAAGACAATAATACGGAATTTCAACTCCAAAAATATTATCCGGATATATACGAAACATTGTATGAAAAGAAATTCAATGTCGTCATTGAAGGCATCACTGAAAACTTGGAAAAGGGAATTACTATGGGTTTGTATCGGAAAGACATCAATATCCATGTCATTTCGCGGTTTTATTTCAATGGTACCAATACTTTGAAAAATCCCCATATATTTCCTAACGAAGATTATAAAGTTTCTGAACTCATTCACGAATATTTGGTTTATTTCATTCGAGCCATTGCCACACCCAAGGGTTTGAAAGAATTGGAAAAATACATCAAAAAAAAATAATTCTGTTCTTGTAATAAAATCAACCCATTAACTACCAATTAAACTGATAAAAAACAATTTTATGCGATTCAACATCATCGGAGTACTACTTCTCAGTACGCTTACCTTTCAAGCCCAAGAAAAATACACATTCACACTAGAAGAAGCCATTACCTTTGCAAGAGAAAACAGTTACGCTATGCTCGATGCCCATGACGACATTGAAGCAGCCAAAAAGAAAGTATGGGAAACTACCACCATGGGTTTACCTCAAATCAACGGCACTGTGGACTATCAAAATTTTCTCAAACAACCGGTTTCATTGATTCCTGCTGAATTTTTTGGGGGACAACCCGGTGAATTTGCCGAAATCTCTTTTGGAACCAAGCACAATATGAGTGCATCGGCTACTTTAAGCCAACTCATTTTTGATGGCTCCTATTTAGTAGGTTTACAATCAGCTCAAGTGTATTTAAAAATCAGTGAAAGCATTAAAGAAAAAACCGATATCTCTATCAAACAAGGGGTAATTAATGCCTATGCAGGCGTTCTTATGACCAGAGAAGGCATCGATATTTTGAAGAAAAACAAGCAAAATATCGAAAAATTGCTATTTGAAACGAGAGAAATCATCAAAAGCGGTTTTGCAGAAGAACAAGATGCCGAACAATTGGCTTTGACACTTTCTTCCATAGAAAACCAATTACAAAACTTACAAAGATTGGAACAATACAACTTAAATATGTTGAAATATGTTTTGGGAATTCCGATTGAAAACAACATTCAATTAACTGATAAGATGGAAGCGCTCGCTGTCCAAAACAGTGATTTAAATATATTGGGACAAAAATTTGATTATACCACTCATATAGATTATAAAATCTCTGAAAATTCAGTACAAGCCAACAAACTTTTGACCAAATTGGAACAGAGCAAAGCTCTTCCAAGTATTGGAGCATTTATCAATTATGGGGTTAGTGCCTATGGAGAAAAATTCAAATTTTTCAGCAATGACCAAAAATGGTTTGGTAGTTCCGTATTTGGCGTTCAAATCAGTGTGCCCATTTTCAGCAGTTTACAACGTACATCACGAGTGCAACAAGCCAAGATCAATCTTGACAAAGCAGAAAGAGGGCAGTTGGAGACCGTTGAAAAATTGAATTTAGGTTATCAATTGGCTAAAACCAATTACGAAAATGCACTCAACACATTCAATACGGCTAAAGAAGGTTTAAAACTAGCTGAAAGTATCGAACGTAAGGAAAACATCAAATTTAAAGAAGGAATTTCTGGCAGTTTCGAACTCAACAATGCTCAAATCCAACTCTATGGCAAGCAACAAGAATATTTGCAATCAATCTTTGATTTGATTAGTAAAAAGGCTGCTTTGGAAAACGCTTTGGGACGGTAATACTGTTTAAAGTTAAAAGGTAAAAGTTAAAAGTTAAAAGTTAAAAGTTTTAAAGTTTTATAAAATGAAAAATATTCTCATCATCAATGGCAATCCGGTTAAGGAAAGTTATTCTATGGCATTGGCAGATGCTTATCGCAAAGGTGCTGAAAAATCGGGTGCTGAAATCAAAATGATCTCACTGATTGACTTTGATTTTGGAACTCCATTTTTGAAAGATTTTAAAACGCCAAACGATTCCGAGGATTTGAAAAAAGCACAGGAATTGATTGCATGGAGCCATCACATCGTGTGGGTTTATCCTACATGGTGGTACTTGCCTCCAGCTTTGGTCAAAGCTTTTATTGAACATGTGTTTCTTCCCGGATTTGCTTTTAAATACAAATCCAATCCCAATCGGGTCGCTTGGGATAGTTATTTAACCGGAAAAACAGCCCATTTTATTGCTACCATGGATGCACCACCTTTCTTCTATCGTTTGTTTATCGGAAATCCGGGTGGAAAAGCCATGAAAAACACCATGACTTTTTGCGGCATCAAGGTCTCTAAGCAAACCTATTTCGGTTCGTTGAAAGTTTCCGATGAAGCCAAACGCAAAAAATGGTTGTTGGAAACAGAAAAACTAGGTGAAAAACTTATTTAAATAATCAAAAATCAATCTAAAACCACATTATATGAAAACCGTATTAATCACAGGCGCATCCAGCGGAATCGGCAGAGAAACCGCTTTGGTTTTTGCTGAAAAAGGCTACCATTTGGTGCTTACAGCAAGACGTACAGCACTATTAGCATCTCTGAAATCAGAAATTGAATCCAAATTTCAGGTAGCGGTACATCTCATTTCAATGGATTTGGCTCAAAATGAAAGTGCAGAACAGCTTTTCAAACAAGTTCAGGATCAAAAATTGAAAATTGATGTGCTGATTAACAATGCCGGTTTTGGTTTGTATGGAGCTCTTTTGGAAAATGATCCCAAAAAAATCGAACAAATGATGGTACTTAACATGATTACCTTGACCCAATTGAGTCAATTATTTGGGAAGGAAATGGTCAAAAATGGACAAGGAAATATAGTCAACATTGCCTCTACTGCCGCATTTCAACCCATTCCAAACATGGCCGTATATGCAGCAACCAAAGCTTATGTCATGAATTTTTCGGATGCATTGGCGTATGAGTTAAAAGACAAACACGTTGTTGTGACTTGTATCAATCCGGGTGCTACGAAATCTGAATTTGCACAAGTAGCCGAATTCAAATCGGATGCTATTTTCAAAGGAAATATTCCCAGTAGTAAAGACTTGGCTATTTTCATTTACAATTCCATGCAACAAGGCAAAACCAATGTCATTCATGGACTTAAAAATGCCATTATGGCTTTTAGCATCAGGTTTTCACCTAGGAAAGCAGCTACACATATCGCGGCTAAAATGATGGAATAAAACAAAATAAAAATTATAACTTATATTTCAAATATTTAAAAATGAATAAATTAAATTTTACTATGCTATCAATACTTGCCCTATTATTTATGGCAAGTTGTAATAAACAACAAGATCCTAAAGATTTATTGGTAAAACTAAAAAAGGAGCATAAAGCTTTGGAGTCTCAAATCGATTCTTTGGAAAAAATTGTGGCCGCTCAAAATCCTTCCAAGCAAATTGAAAAAGCGATCTATGCCGAAGAAATCAAAACGAGCGTTTTCACCAAATACATTTCTTTACAAGGTGCTGTAGATGCCAAAAACAATGTAGTAGCCAATTCTGAATCTCCAGGTGTCGTTAAAAGCATTTTAGTTCAGATTGGTCAACGCGTTTCTGCCGGTCAGGTTTTAGCTCGATTGGATGACCATGTCATTGCGGAAGGTATCAAGGAATTGGATCAACAAATTGCTTTTGCTGAAAACATCTATCAAAAACAGAAGAACTTATGGGACCAAAAAATCGGTACCGAAGTGCAATACTTAAGTGCAAAAAACAACTATGAATCTTTAATCAAAAAGAAAAATACCACTTTGGCACAACGCAATTTATATACAATCAAAGCACCGATAAGTGGTGTTGTAGATG
Organism: Flavobacteriaceae bacterium; assembly: GCA_020854235.1. Classification (GTDB taxonomy): domain Bacteria; phylum Bacteroidota; class Bacteroidia; order Flavobacteriales; family Flavobacteriaceae. The sequence continues at coordinate 10,743 of JADZFW010000018.1, read as the reverse complement.
ATATCAATATCAAGATTGGGGAAATGGCAAGTCCGGGATATCCAAAAGGAATTCGCATCATCAGTGATAAAGATTTAAAAGTAGTTGCCAAAATCGGAGAAGGTTATGCCAATGTGGTTAATAATGGTGATGAAGTTTTACTATACTTCCCTGATTTAAAAGATTCCATCCAAACCAAAATCAAATACGTTTCCAAAACGATTGATGAATTATCACGTGCATTTAATGTAGAAGTAGCATTGCCTCAAAATTCAAAATTCAAACCCAATATGATTGTAGAACTGAAAATAGCCGGATACACCAATTCCAAAGCAATGGTTGTACCTACAGGCTTGGTTCAACGGGGTCAAGAAGGCGACTATATCATGATTATTCGCGATGGTAAATTGGTAAAAGCCGATGTAAAAACCGGTGAAAAATACAATGGTCAAGTTGAAATTTTAGAGGGTTTGAAAGCAAAAGATCAAATCATCAGCATGGGTTACCAAGGTTTGCAAGAGGGTGATTCGTTTAAAATCGTTACCCAATAATTGACAATCTCTAACTTTTCACATTTAACTTTTAACTTCTAACTTATTATGAGTCATCAAAAATCCAATGGATTGAATCCCGCCAAATGGCCTATCAACAATAAAACAGCCATCTATTTATTTACCGGCTTATTGTTGATTTTCGGGGTGTTTCAATACAATAGTATTCCAAAAGAAAACTTTCCTGAAATTAAAATGCCTCAAATCATTGTACAAACCATTTATCCGGGTACTTCTCCCGAAAATATGGAAAATTTGGTTACCAAACCTATTGAAGATCAGCTTAAAAATTTGAGCGGGCTCAAAAAAGTAACCAGTAATTCTTTTCAGGATTTTTCGGTCATTATTGCCGAGTTTCGTACAGATGTTGAGGTTGACAAAGCCAAACAAGATGTAAAAGATGCCGTTGATAAAGCCAAAACGGATCTTCCTACCGATTTACCCACTGAACCTACCATTACCGACATCGATGTATCTGAAATTCCTATTTTATACTTGAATATTTCGGGTAATTATGATTTCGACAAATTAAAAGAGTTTGCCGAAAAAATGGAAGACCAAATTGAAGGTATTAAAGAAATCAAAAGAGTAGATATTGTTGGTGCACCCGAAAAAGAAATCGAAATTGCCGTCGATTTATTCAAAATGCAAGCGGCCAGTATTTCTTTTTCTGATATCGAAATGGCCATCAAATATGAAAACTTAAATGTTACTGCCGGTACAGTTGACCTCAATGATGAGAAACGTCAATTGAGTATCAAGAAAGAATTCAGAGATGCCGAAGAGATTGCAGACATCATGGTCAATAATCCACATGGTAAAAGCGTCCGATTGGGAGATATTGCCACGGTTGTCAACGGTTATGTAGAACAAGAGAGCTTTGCTCGTCTGTATGGAAAAAACGTTATTACACTTAATATTGTAAAAGCTGCCGGAGAAAATCTCATCAATGCTAGTGATAAAATTTTTGCATTGACCGAAAAAATGCAAAAAGAAGATTTTCCAAAAGATTTACAAATCACGATTACCGGTGATCAATCGGAGCGAACACGAACCACTTTACACGATTTAATCAACACCATTGTAATTGGATTCTTATTGGTTACCGTTATTCTCACCTTCTTCATGGGTGCTAATAATGCATTCTTCGTAGCCATGTCGGTTCCATTATCGGTTGCCTTGGCTCTGATAGTATTTCCAACGATAGGATTTACCATGAATATGATTGTGTTGTTTGCCTTTTTACTTGCTTTAGGAATTGTTGTAGATGATGCCATCGTAGTTATTGAAAATACGCACCGTATATTTGATAATGGTAAAGTGCCTATTAAAGAGGCTGCTTTAAAAGCAACACACGAAGTATTTTTACCTGTTCTTTCAGGAACGGTAACTACTTTGATGCCATTTGTTCCTTTGGCTTTTTGGGGAGGAGTTATTGGAAAATTTATGTTTTTCCTACCCATTACATTAATAATTACTTTACTAGCTTCATTAGTTGTAGCTTATATCATCAATCCGGTGTTTGCCATCGATTTTATGAAAACCCATGATGAGGAATTGCACGAAAGTGACAAATGGACCAGAGGAACGACTATTTTGAGTATTGTATTTGGATTGTTGGCATTGACATTCCTAGCCACCGGAAATATAGGCTTGGGAACTTTTTCCATCTTTGTTTATTTGATGTTGTTGCTTAAAAAGTTTTATCTCAACAAACTCACTTTATATTTCCAAGATAATATTTGGCCCAAATTTACCGGATTTTACATCCGTAGTTTGGATTGGAGTTTGAGACATAAAAAAACCATCACATTCAGTGTCTTTGGTTTGTTTTTATTATCTTTTGTAGCCTTGGGAATTCGCAAACCTAAAGTTGTATTTTTCCCTGATTCTGAACCCAATTTTGCTTATGTATATTTGAATTTACCTGTAGGAGTAGATCAAAAATATACCAATGAAGTATTAAAAGGGATTGAAAATAAAGTGTATAATGCCTTGGAAATTGATCCCAAAACCAATCAAGATCCCGATAAGTTGGTTTCCTCAATTATTTCCAACGTTACCATTGGTGCAACTGATCCTCGGAGTTATGAAATTGGTAATTTTCCCAACAAAGGAAAAATAACCATAGCTTTCGTAAAATTTGCCGAACGCAATGGAAAATCCACTACTGTACTATTGGAAAAAGTAAGAAAAGCCATTCAAGATGTTCCCGGTGCAGAGATTACGGTCAATAAAGAACAAGGTGGCCCACCAACTGCCAAACCCATTGTTATTGACATTACTGGTGACAATTTGGATAGTTTAATTGCTACTTCAGAAAGGTTAAAACGTTTTATCATAAGTAAAAACATCGGTGGAGTTGCCGAATTACGTTCCGATTTCCAATCCGATAAACCAGAATTATTATTCAATTTGAATCGCGAACGCATCAATCGGGAAGGTATCAGCACCGGACAGGTGGCAATGGCATTGCGTACAGCTGTTTATGGTAAAGAAATCTCCCGTTTCAGAGATGCCAATGAAGACTATCCCATCAATCTTAGGGTAAAAGACGAACAAAAATCGAATGTTGACATTTTGAAAAACATGTCCATCATCTACCGTGATATGGGTAAAGGTGGAATGGTACGCGAAGTACCGCTTAGTGCCTTTATCGATATGGAATATCAAACCACTTATGGAGGTATCAAACGTAAAGATGGAAAACGCATCATTACGCTGAGTAGTGACGTTATTACGGGTTACAATCCGAATGAAGTTGTCAATCAAATTCAATCTGAAATCAACAATTTCCAAAAATCGGATCAAATCTCTGTTAAAATGGGTGGTGAACAAGAAGAACAAAAAGAAACTGCTGCTTTTCTTGGTAATGCTTTCTTGATTTCAATTGCCTTGATGTTTATCATCATCATGATTCAATTCAATTCTTTCCGTAGAACAACTATCATTATGAGTGAAATCGTTTTGGCTTTAATTGGGGTTTTCTTTGGAATTGCCATATTTGGTATTGAAGTCTCCATCGTAATGGTGGGTGTTGGTGTTGTTGCTTTAGGTGGTATAGTAGTTAGAAACGGTATTTTGTTGATTGAATTTGCTGATGTCAAACTCAAAGAAGGGTTAAGTCCTCACGACGCTATAATGGAAGCCGGAAAAGCGAGAATGACACCAGTAATCTTGACGGCAATAGCTGCAATTTTGGGATTGATTCCGTTGGCAGTAGGGTTGAATATTGACTTTGCCAAACTATTTACCGAATTTAATCCACATATCTTTTTTGGTGGTGATTCCGTTTCATTTTGGGGTCCACTTTCTTGGACTATGATATATGGATTATTCTTTGGAACCATATTGACCTTGATAGTTGTTCCTGTATTTTTCTTGATTTCATTGGAAAAAGGAAAGAAATGGTTTAACAGAGGTTATATTCACTAAGATTTTGAATTACAGAAAGGTAGAAAGACTAAAGGGCTGAAAAATGTCAAAGTGGATATCTATTGATTTGTTCTATAAGTTTTACAATTTATTGAACAAATCATTGACAAAGCATTAGTTTAAACCTAACTTTGTGGAGTCATCCGATAACTTCAATTTATCGGATGACTTAACAGAGTCTTCGGATGACTTATATTAAATCCCATTTCCCATGAAAAAATTTGCTCCCATCCTATTCGTTTTTCTACTCACCTACCCTTTCTATGCCCAAACCGAATCACTGAAAGACCTCAAAGTAGGGCTTGTACTCAGTGGTGGCGGAGCTAAAGGTTTTGCCCATATCGGAGTTTTAAAAGCTTTGGAGGAACAAGGTATTCAAATCGATTACATTGGTGGGACCAGTATGGGCTCGATTGTGGGATCCATGTATGCTTCGGGATATTCTGCTGTTGAAATTGAGCAAATCGTCATGGCGTTGGGATTTGACAAATACATGGATGCCGAAATCACACGTCCCGACAAACCCTTCTTTCAAAAGGAAAACGATGACAAATACGCAGTTAAATTGCCTGTTGTAAACAATAAAATCACCTTGCCTTCGGGATGGACCAATGGTCAAAATGTGATGAACCAATTGTCCAAGTACTTGCAACACGTCAGTACGGTTACAGATTTCAATGCTTTGCCCATCCCTTTTTTATGTATTGCAACCGATTTGGAAAAAGGTGAACAAGTGGTATTGAACAAAGGGAATTTGGCTCAAAGTATCCGTGCCAGTGCGGCTTTTCCAACAGTGGTCAAGCCTATTGAGATTGATGGCAAATGGCTTGTCGATGGTGGATTGGTCAACAATTTTCCGGTGAAAGAAGTTCGTAAAATGGGAGCCGAATTCATCATCGGAGTGGATGTGAGTTCCAATACCTTGTACAAAAAAGAAGACTTGCAATCGGTGTTGAAAATCATGGAGCAAATGGTGAGTTATCAAATGGTCAACGATGATATATTGGCTAAAAAAGATTTGACCGATATCTACATCAATCCTTTGGACGAGACCCGATTCACTACTTTTTCATTTGAGAAAGCTCAAGAAATCATCCAATTCGGTTATGATACAGCTATACTTCAAATAGAAGCTTTGAAAGCCTTGAAAACACTACAATCCGATCATCACAAGGCCGTTCGTCCCCAAGTGGAAATTAGAAATGATTTTACAATCAAAGAAATCCGGTTTTCGGGAAGCAAACATTATCAATACGGTTATCTCATTGAAAAATTGCAACTCAAAAAAGGGAAACACATCACTTTTGAAGATTTATTCAATGGCATCAACCGTTTGTGGGCAACCGGGAATTTCACCCAAATCGAACACAAAGTAGTTCTCAATCAAGACGAAGGCAGTATTTTCATAACGCTGACCGAAAGTGACATCAAAAGTTTCTTGCAAATAGGAGCCCATTACGACGATTTGTTTAAAGCCGGCGTGTTGCTCAATTGGACCGATCGTCAGATTCTATTTGGCAACGATTTCCTCTCTGCCGATGTGGTGATTGGAGAAAATTTCAGATACAACATTCAATATTTACGGGACAATGGAGCCCACCTCAGTGTAGGTTTACAGTCGGTATTGCAAAAGTTTGACTTTGAAACCGAATTTACTGAAGCATTTTCCACTTTTGACCCAACGATGAATTATACCCGCATGCAGTATTTGAATTTGTCCAACCGATTGAATTTTCAATATGTATATCGCGATAATTTTGCTTGGGGATTTGGAGGTGAACACCAGTATTTAAAGACTGAAAACACCAATCCGCAAGCCATTATTGAAACCTATGAAAATGCCCATTTTACCAATTTATATACTTATTTCAAATTTGACAATTATAACAACCGCATGTTTCCCAAAAGCGGTTTCTACATGGATTTATCCGGAAAATGGCATATGACTTCATCGAGCGACGACGTTGATTTTCAACCTTTTTTACAAGGTAAAGCCAGTTTGGGTTACGCGCTACCATTGGCTAAAAAATGGTTTCTCCAATTGCAAACAGAAGGTGGCTTGAGTTTTTCCAAGAATGAAAATCCGTTTTTGGATTTCCATTTGGGAGGTACCAATGACAATGCTTTGTGCAATTATATCACTTTTTATGGCTATCCATTTGCCGCCATGGGTCATTCATCTTACTTGAAAAGTGCTGCAACTTTACGCTTTGAATGGACTAAAAATCACTTCTTAGGTTTTACCGGCAACATCGGACGAACCGATGAAAACTTTTTGGAACACATCGAATTTGCCGAACATACGAAAACCGGATTTGCACTTTTTTACGGCATCAATTCCATAGCCGGACCTTTGCAAATAACTTATTCACGTTCACCTGAGTTGAAAAATAATGTATTTTCGGTAAAGTTGGGGTATTGGTTTTAGGAATTTCTAAAGATTCCCTACAATTTCTTTACTGCAATAAAATCTTTTAAATAATAAGGTTCGAAATAAGCGACATCTTCAAAGGCGTTTTCCAAAAAACGTTGGTAGGCTGGTACACACAAATCTTGGGCTGAAGGAAAAGTATTTTCATGAAATACGGCATTCGGATGTCCAATCAAAGGTTTGACCTTTTCAACTGCATCACCCACAAAATGAACTTCGCCCATTTCCAATAACGCATCAAAAGTATCAGAAGAAATTACTACGGCATCGGTAGGATGGATTACGTTGTATTGGGCATCATAAATTGCCCGATACACTTCCATCCGGCGAGCATCCAGCATGGGAACGATAAACCCTTGTGAAATCTGAATACTTTTAGCAATAATTTCCAATGTCTCTATGGCAATCAATGGAATGTCCAGCGAAAAACACAAACCCTTGGCTGCCGAAACTCCAATACGTAACCCCGTATAAGAACCAGGACCTTTACTAATCGCAATAGCCGATATATCAGAAAATTGCAAACCGGCTGTTTGTAAAACTTTTTCCACGAATGGATTGAGAAACTCGGCATGTGCATAAGATCCTTCATTGATTTCTTTCAATGCCAATAGTTGCCCATTGGCTGAAACCGCTACCGAGCAGTTCTTTGTTGTGGTTTCTAAATTAAGGATGATGACTTTTTTAATCATGGGTTGGGTTAAATGTAGGATGTTGGATGCTGGGTGCTGGGTGTTGGATGTGGGGTCTTGGATTGACATCAAAAGTAAAAAAAATTTTGATATACTGGGTGCTAGATGTAGGTTACAGGGTGTTTTTGTACTCCCATTACCTTACACTCATTATCTAAGTTTGTTTTTAAAAGCTATAGTTTTATTCATAATCTCAAACGATTTGTTATAATATTTTATAAACAATTCCTCATCAATATAATTTCTTCTTTTCGCTTTATATAAACAAGTAACAACTTCTGATACAGAACGAATTGAATAGTTTAAAAATCTAGAAAATTCCGGATTTGATTGTTCAATGGAACCTTCTAAAATATTTAAAGCAATGGAGTCTGCTGCTCTTAAAATTTGAGAAGATAAATTATACATTTCCTTTTTTGGAAATAATTCAATCAATATATTAATATCTTCCCCAAAATCCATAGCTAGATGCCATATTTTCAATTTTTCAAATTTAAAACTCATAGCGTAAGTTGTTAAATGCATAATAATTTATGCAATAATAATCATTATTCCAATTTCTTCCAAAAGTATTCAAATTTAAAAAAATTAGAAAATGTTTGGCCCGAAGTAAAAAATTAAAAGTATAAACATCATCCAACATCCATCACCCATCACCCATCACTTACTACTTCGCGCTAGCTTTTAAAATCGCAAACACCATCACACTGGCAGAAATCCATTGAATAGGTGATAACATCACTCCGTTCACAAAATAATCCAATACAATAGTCGTAATCGGGAAAAACAATTCCATTAGGGTCGAATGACTGGCTTTGACGTGTTTCAATCCGTAGTAGTATAACAAAATCGCTCCGGTACCTGTTGTAACCGAGATAATCGCCAGTACCCACCAATTGGTTTCCGTAACTTGTCTGACTTCCATCAAATGTCCTGAAATCAAGACAACGAATAACATTAAGATAGCAGTCAAACCGTAACGGAAAAAAGTAGCCGAAATATAATTGACTTTATCCAATAAGTTTTTGCTAAATACAGTGGAACTAGCAAAGGAAAAAGAGGCTAATAAAGATAATAAGGCTGCTTGAGCGGTATGATTACCCTCAGTCAAATAAGGTAAATGAAATCCAAAGGTAAGTAAATAGCCACCCAACACTGCAACAATTCCCCAAGCTAGGAAATTTTTACTCAATTTTTCCTTTAACAAAATCGTTGCCAATAAAATGGCAAAAACCGGTTGGAATTTTTGCAACAACACAACTACTGAAAGTTGTTGAAAATTGACGATAAAAAGGGCATACACAATGGCTATCGTACCCAAAGCTCCACCAAAAACACTGACCCATACTAAGGAATACAACGCTTTGGTATCCAATTTTTTCAATTCTTTATAGTGTTTAAACAGCACGAAATTCATCACAAGAAAAGGTAATGCGTGGAGTAGAAAAACCACTAAAAAAACATGCAGATTGTTTAATCTGGGCGTTAAAACCACGCCATCCAGCCCCCATAAGGCAGCTGCCAGACCAATCATACTCAAGCTGATAATATATATTTTCTTGTCGCCCGATAGGGGTTGCATACGCTTTGTAATTTAGTTTGAAGTAAACGATAGTATCGTTTATTCTATTATAAAATCTTTACTTTTTGGGGCGCTCATAAATAATTCCAACAGTTCGCCCTCCAATCCTGTCATTTTTCTTTTCACAACATCCATCCAAGCGCCATCTACTTGAATTACGGCCGCTTTGATTCCATCTTCTCTGAAAAGCTCACTACGGATACTCCATCGGGAAGCATCGGCTTTACATCGAGTCATTTCACAGGTGACACTAATTTTTTCACTCAGATTTACTTCTTTGTAATACACCAATTCTTCTCTCAACAAAATAGGTCCTAGCATGAGCTTTTGAAAAACTTTAGCTGAAAGGCCAACTTGTTCCAACAATTCAACCCTAGCTTGTGCGGCAAAATCGGCATAAGCAGAATGTCGCATGTGTTGATTGGCATCTACTTGTGCCCAGATGACTTGACCTCTGAAAATATATTTTTCCAAAATTAATTGATATTAACTTTTATAAATCTCTTATTGGTACCCTTTCTTCCCTGAAAAATCACACTATTCTTATCTACGCCTTTAAAAACCCCATCCTTAACATTATATGAAACTTCTGCTTCACTATCATCCATAAGTTTTTTATAATCCATATTCCCGTTTTCATCAATAACAATGACGTACAAATTGGCTTTTTTAGGTTTCTTCCCAAGGAAAACAATTCTATCATCACTTAATTTTCTAATATTATCTGAAAGGTTGACAAAAAAGTAATCCTTTCCATTTACAAAAGATGAAAAATAAGAATGTGAATTAAATCTAAAATCACCTAATTGGATTTTATTGATATTTCTTGCCCACTTTAAACTATTATCATTTCCAATTTTAACAGCTATAATATCATCATAATAATATTTTGTAACCCAATGTCCGGGCATACCATTCATACCTCCGACATAATAGGATACAACAATAAATTCTTCTCCATTGATAACGATATCACCATTTTTATCTATAAAAACATTTCTAAAATATATATTTCTGAGTTCTTTATCCTTCACTTCACCATATTTATCTATCATAAATTGTTCTGAAAACGGTAAAAAGACTTGATTACTTAAAGACATAGACTCAGGCTCTATTTGCATTCGAAAAACTCCTTTATATCTGAAATCATTTTTTTCGGAATAAAAACCTACACAAAAAAGTTGATTATTTTGATGTAACAAATAGGCAGAATTCACAAATTGTTCTGAATTTTTAAAACTTATAACTTTTTGACCTTCTTCATTTACTTTATAAATTTCAAAGTGGTAATTAGTTTCTCCTTTCCTTTTAGAAGATTTTGAATTATTCTCATAGGATTTGCCTATAAAATAAACTGTCCCATCTATATCATCAACTACCAAATCTTGATAATCAAATAATCGGTCACTAATTTGTTTTTTGAAATCAGACAAATATACTCTTTGGAAATCACTATTAAAAACTAATATTTTATGTGCTTCAAGATTCTTCTTTTCATCTTTAATATCTAAATTAATAGCAAAAAAGTTTTTATTTTCAGAAAATGTTATATCTCCAAATGAATCATTGTCCATGTAGGAAAGATTTGTAAAAAAGAACAAAAATCCAATAAAATATTCTCTTACAAACTTTTCGTCTAATGAAAATAACAATTTTGAAGAGAAATTAAAATTGTCAATATCAGAAGAATATAGACTGTAAACATATTCATTAGCCTTTTTATCTTTTTTTAACAATATTAAATTCAAAACATTATCTTTTACCAACATTCCTTTTACAAGTACATCATCAACATCCAAAGTATAATCATTAATCAATTGTAAATTTGAATCATAATGTTTAACAGAAAGTCCTTCTTTGCTTAATCCATCAAAACTTCTAATGGATATCACGCCTCCTTTTCCATCTGATTCGGCAAACTCTAAATCTGATTTTCCGAAATCATCTTTGAAAATATTACTTTGAATTGTTGAGACGTTTATTTGAGAAAAAATACGAATAGAAAACAAAAAAAACAGAATCAAATGAAACTTTTTCATCATATTAATTTTTAAAATTAACGAATTAAATCTA
>JADZFW010000017.1 GCA_020854235.1 Flavobacteriaceae bacterium | reverse complement strand
CCATCCATATCAAAATAGAACTTGGGAAGATTGATTAAACCGTATTTTTGACCATCTTTTAAAATAATTGATGATTTGACAAATGTTTCTTCAATTTCAACTATATCTCTAATTAAAGATATAGTTTTAATTGTTCCATCGACTTTTTTCAAAGTCAATCTTACTTCTGTACCTTTTTTACCTTTGATAAATTCAATGGCATCATCCAATCTCATCCCTACAATGTCCAATGGTTCGCCATCGCCTTGCGCCACTTTTAAAATCAAATCACCTACTTCCAATTCTCCGGAACGCCAAGCCGGACCACCTGATATCAGTTCAAAAACCTTGGTGTATTCACCTTCTTTTTGCAAACGGGCGCCAATTCCTTCCAATTTGCCAGACATGGAAATATCAAATAATTTTTTGACTTTAGGATCAAAATAACTTGTATGAGGTTCAAATTGAGCAGTTAATATATTGAGAAAAATAGCATAGTAATCATCTTGATCCAACTCATCCAAACGATCATACAATTCGTCCATACTTTCTTTGGTTTTGGATAATGATTCTTTTTCCAATTCGGAAAAATCTTTCATTTGATAGGTCGAATCGGTTTTCAATTTATCGGCATCGGCCATCTCTTTATCATACAAAGTGCCCAAATACCTCAATTTTAATTGTCTTTCCCATTCTTTTATCATTTCTTTTTTGGAAGTAGGGAAAGATTTGGAATCGTAATCCAGACTATAAATTTCGGGAGATTGAATATCAATTGGTTTGCTGAGGATTTCTTTGTAATACGATTTGGATTCGTCCAACCGCTGTAGATAACGGTTGTATACCAAATAGAAAAAGGTTAAATCATTGGCTAAAATTTGATCATCAATATTGGTTTTAAATTTTTCAAATTCCTTTATATCAGATTGAAAGAAATAATGTTTGGATGGATCCAAATACTCAATAAAATCTTTGTAAATGCCTTCAGAAAATTGATCATCAATGGCTTTGGGTTGGTAATGTCCTTCAGTTAAAATATAGGTTAAAACCTGAAGTATGGTTCTATCCTTTTCTGGATTAGGTTCGTTATTGAATTTAAAACTAAGTAATAATCCTGCAATCAGGACTATGGGAATAAGAATTTTATAATTGCGTTTCATAAAAGATATGATGAACATAAAATGAATAGTTACTTGGATTGATCTTCTGATTTGACCCTATATCCTATCGGATGTTACAATCCGAAGGTTTACAGTCAAAAATTATTCCAAAATAATAGCAATTAATCCACAATCGCAAATATTTATCAGAAAATTCTTGTTAATATTTATTTGCAGTATAGAAACCCAATGATACGGGAAAAGTGGTATTTTTGACCTCATAGAATAATTTGATACAAATTCAATAAAATGGACAAAAGACCTTTAATCTTGATTACCAATGACGATGGCATTACAGCTCCAGGGATACGTCATTTAATAGAAGCAATGAATGAACTAGGTGATGTAGTAGTGGTTGCTCCAAGCAGTCCTCAAAGTGGTATGGGACATGCAATTACTGTCAATAACACCTTGTTTGTTGAACCAGTCAATATTGATAATGGGCCTCAAATCGAGTATTCTTGTAGTGGAACTCCTGCAGATTGTGTCAAATTGGCGGTCAATGAATTGCTCAATAAAAAACCTGATTTGTGTGTTTCCGGCATCAATCATGGATCCAATTCGTCTATAAACGTCATCTATTCAGGTACAATGAGTGCCGCAGTTGAGGCAGGAGTAGAAGGTGTAAAAGCCATTGGATTTTCATTATTGGATTATTCATGGAATGCTGAGTTTGAGCATCTCAAAGAATACATCAAAAAAATTGCCCAAAATGTATTGGATAACGGTTTACCCAATGGCGTTGTCCTCAATGTCAATATACCTAAATCTAAAGATAAAACCTTTAATGGCATTAAAATTTGCAGACAAGCTCGTGCTTTTTGGGAAGAAGAATTTGACAAACGAGTCAATCCTCATGGAAGGGAATATTACTGGTTGACCGGAAAATTTGTAAATATGGATAAAGGCGAAGACACTGATGAATGGGCTTTGGCTCACAATTATATTTCCATTGTACCTATTCAATTTGATATGACTGCTCATTATTTTATTGATGATTTGAATAATTGGGAAATTTAAATCAACATTTTTAGATTTTTCATAGATTTTACGTATTAAATACAATATTTTAAAAAAATAATCTATGTATTTTTTGTAGAATGACTTATATCATAAAAAAATATTTGACGATTGATAATTTTGCGGTTGTACCAATTTAAATTTATTAATTATGCGTAAAATATTTTTTTTAACCGTTTTTTTGGTTGTAATAGCTAGTTGCAAACCTGAAAAAAAAGAGGTCATTCCTGATGTAAAGCCAGCTTTGACCGAACAACAAATTAAGGCTCAAGCACTTTTTGGCGTATTACCTGAAATGGCTGAAAACCCCAACAATCCAATAACAGCCGAGAAAGTAGCATTGGGTAAAGCTTTGTATTTTGATCCCATTTTATCAAAAAACAAAACACAGAGTTGTAATACTTGCCACAATCTGAAAACTTATGGAGTTGACAATAATCAATTTTCACCTGGTGATGGCAAAGGTACCTTAGGTGGTAGAAATTCTCCAACGACTTTAAACGCGGCATTGCATGTTGCCCAATTTTGGGACGGACGTGCTCCTGATGTAGAAGCACAAGCAGGCGGACCTGTCTTAAATCCTGTAGAAATGGGACTTTCTAGTGAAAAAGAGGCTATCGATAGATTGACTGCAGAACCCAAATATAAAGAAATGTTTACCAAAGCATTTCCAGATTCTAAAGAACCTATTACCTGGGATAATTTGACCAAAGCTATTGCGGCATTTGAACGAAAACTCATCACGCCTTCCAAATTTGATGATTATTTGGCTGGAGATGATAAAGCTCTAAACGAGCAACAAAAAAGAGGTTTACAATTATTTATGGATAAGGGTTGTATAGCTTGTCACTCGGGAATTGCTTTGGGTGGTAGTACTTTTCAAAAATTTGGTATCTACGGCGATTATTGGAAAGAAACCAAGAGTGCCAAAATAGATGAAGGAAAATCTGCAGTTACCAAAAATCCTTCTGATAAGAGTTTCTTTAAAGTACCTTCTCTGCGAAATATTACCAAAACATATCCTTATTTCCATGACGGTAGCGTTTCAGATTTGAAAGAAGCAACGCGTATCATGGGGAAAATTCAGTTAAACAAAGAACTCACCGCATCTGAAATTGAGGATATTATTCAATTTTTTGAATCATTAACAGGAAATGTTCCGGTTGAATATTTAAAATAATTGATTTGCCACTGATTATTGATAGATAATTATAAAAATATATAATCGAAAATCAAAATATTCTTTACGTTTATAAATTTTAATTTACTATATATCATGTAGTTATGTTTTTATAAGAAGAAATATGTTAAATTTCTTAAAAAATATTCCTACTTTCGCGCAACATTTTTAACAAACTGACATCTATAGGGAAAGTATCATTAAAAAGTTAAAAATTTTTAATTGGAGAGACCTGAAAATCCATAAAAGAGTAAGGAGTGATAGCTGAAAAACTTAAGAGTAGGCAAAAAACTAAAATTAACATTATTTTAAAATGAAAAAATTCTTATTATTAGCAGTAGTTTTTGTTGTGTCAAACGTAGTTTTTGCACAAGAAGTAACTTTTGGAGCTAAAGTTGGGGTAAACTATGGTGCTACCCTTACATCAGATGCTGATTACAATGCATTATTTAAAGGAGCTATTCGTCCTCAATTTGGTGTTTTTGCTGAATTAAATTTATCGGATGCTTTTGCTTTACAAGGGGGATTAGAATATTTTGGTTCAGGTTTCCAAGGAAAAGGTGAAGATGTAGATTATAAACCACTTGGTTCTACTGTTGAACTTCAAGTTAAAAATGAAGTTAAAGGTAAATTAGCTTATTTACAAGTTCCTGTTTTAGCAAAATATTATATCACAGAAGGATTTAGTGTTGAAGCTGGTCCTTATGTAGGATTTTTATTAAGCGCAAAATATGATGGCAAATCTACAACTTCTTACAATGGGTCAGTACTCGGTACTACTGATTATGATAATGAAGATTTAAAAGATGAATACAACTCTACAGATTTTGGGTTGAAATTTGGAGTAGGTTACAAACTAGAAAATGGTCTTATGTTTTCTGCCGGTTATAATTTAGGTCTATCTGATCTTCAAAAAGAAGATGAAGGAGAAGTTAGTGGAGATGATGGCGTTAAAGGAACAGAAAGCTTTAAAGTTAAAAATCAATTTTTCCAATTTGGAGTAGGTTATAAATTTTTATAAAATTAAATCTAACCAATTAAAAAGCCATCACTAAAACTGATGGCTTTTTTTATATTAATTTTTTGCATCTTTGTTGTGTTAAAATATCGTCACAAGTCTGAATCTGAAAAATTTATTTCTTTATTTAGTTCATGCTTATAGTTAATAAATCTATTTGGAATTTGGTCTCTATAACTATCAAAATTGGAATTTGGAATTTAAAATATTGTAATTTAATTTATTATGTATCAAAAAATAGCCATAGGTTTTTTACTTAGTTTGTTTACAACCATAGCAGGCTCTTATCTTTATTTAGAATTTTTCTCTCCACAGGGATTTGAACAAGCTTGGAAACTGATGCTCGAAAACAAGTTGCAAGGCATGGTACTCTCATTGGGAGCCATTCCCAATCTTTTATTATTTTTTGTATTCCTTAAAAGAAGAGAAGATTACAAAGCTCGCGGGGTATTGATTGGAGTTGTAATAGTGGCTTTTTTGGTGTTGTACTATAGATTTATATAATCAGCATCAATTCAGCTCTGCATTAAAGATGGTTTTATAAAAATTCTAAAATCTATTCCGATAAAACACGCAGCCAGGTTGTAGATTTTTAAAATTTGGAATGTCTAGTCCATCCAAATCTATTTTCTATTCTCTATTTTCTATTCTCTTTATGAAATATTACCTCATAGCCGGTGAAGCCTCAGGCGACTTACATGCTTCCAATCTAATGAAAGCACTTTTACAAGTCGATAAAAATGCCCAATTCAGGTTTTGGGGTGGTGACTTGATGCAAGGAGTCGATGGAACACAAGTCAAACACTACAAAGAGATGTCTTTTATGGGATTTTGGGAAGTCATCAAAAATCTCAAAACACTTACCGGATTTATAAAAATTTGTAAAGCTGATATTCAAAATTACCGTCCGGATGCCGTTATTTTAATTGATTATGCCGGTTTCAATCTGCGCATAGCTGCTTTTGCTAAATCTATTGGGATTCCTACGCATTTTTATATCGCACCCAAAGTTTGGGCTTGGAATGAAAAAAGAGTAATCAAACTCAAAAAATTTGTCGATCATCTCTATGTCATTTTCCCCTTTGAAAAACCTTTTTTTGAAAACAAACACCAATATCCGGTTCATTTTGTTGGAAATCCATTGCAAGATGTGATTTCTAATCGCAAGCCTATTGACGAGGCAACTTTTCGTAAAAATTACGAGTTGGGAGACAAACCCATCATAGCGCTACTTCCCGGAAGTAGAACCCAAGAAATACTTCATATGTTGCCCTTGATGTTGAAAATGTCAACTCATTTTAAAGATTATCAATGGGTTATTGCCGGTGCACCCAATCGAGATTTTGAATTTTACAAACCATTTTTGCTAGATTATAAGGTGGGATTTGTACCCAATCAAACCTATGATTTGCTCAGTATCTCTTACGCTGCATTGGTCACATCGGGTACGGCCACTCTTGAAACAGCCTTGTTTAAAGTGCCTCAAGTGGTTTGTTATCATTCCAGCATGTTTTCCTATCAAATAGCCAAATACCTGGTAAAGGATTTGAAATATATTTCATTGGTAAATTTGGTAATGGATGCTACGGTGGTCTCTGAACTCATTCAATCCGATTTCAATGACATTTTACTACAAAAAGAATTGCAAAAAATCCTAGAAACTGAAACACGGATAAAAATGTTTGAGAATTATCGCCTATTGGAGGAAAAACTGGGTGGTTCGGGAGCTTCACAAAAGGTTGCTCATATCATATGGCAAAGTTTGTCTGAAAGTTAAAAAATATTTATTACTTTTATCGGGTCATTCGCCTTGAGCGATATCATTTATATTATCTTAAAAATCAATTGCTATGATAAAATTAGATCAATATATCCCGCTACACCTATGCGTATTTTTGAGTATGGGTATACTGACGGGTTATCAATTACACCTTCATTTATTATTGGTTTTACTCCTTCTACTTTTAGGGTTTGTTTTACTCTATGTTTTATGGAAAAAACAAAAGAAATTTGTATTTCAAGGAGTGGTTTATTTGTTGACTTTTTTAATAGGCGTATTTGTAATCAACAAACAATTTCCTGAAAATCAAACCCATCATTTTCTGAATCACAATCAAGAAAACCAATCCAAAATCATTCAAATTGAGGGTGTACTCAAATCAAACCCTTATCAAGAAAGATATTTAGGGCAAGTTTTGCAAATGGGAAATGCAACAACTTCAGGGAAGATTGTCATTCTCATAGAAAAAGACAGTACTCAAAATTCTTTACCTATCGGTACCATGTTACTGACTCAGGTTGATTATGAAATTCCAACTCCACCGAAAAACCCACACACTTTTGATTATGCAAAATACCTCAGAAATCAAGGTGTTTATGCTCAAATGAGCCTGAAAAAAAGGGAATATTTGAGTTTGTCCCATCAAGCATCGGGAATGAAAATCAAAGCAGGACAATGGAGAAGCCACACTCAAAAATCACTTGAAAAATATGATTTTGGGAAAGATGAAATGTCCATCATTATGGCTTTGGTACTGGGAGATAAACAATTTATCAGCAAAGATGTACAAGGAAATTATGCCGCTTCAGGGACGGTTCATATTTTGGCCGTTTCGGGTTTGCATGTTGGCGTTATTTTTATGTTGTTGAGTTTGGTACTCAAACCGCTTCTTCATTTGAAGCACGGAAAAATAATAGTTGCATTGTGTATTTTGGTTTTACTGTGGTTGTTTGCATTGATTGCAGGATTGAGCGGTTCAGTGGTCAGAGCCGTAACCATGTTTAGTTTTATAACATTTGGAACCTTGTCGGGTTATCACAAGAGTCCCATTTTATATGCCCTTTTTACCTCATTTTTCTTTCTGCTATTACTTGAACCGCTTTTTATTTTTGATGTGGGTTTTCAATTGAGTTACCTAGCTGTATTAGGTATCGTCTTGATTCAACCGTTATTGGATAAAATGATTCCTGAAATAAAATGGAAATTTGCAAAAAACATTTGGCAACTCATTACTGTTTCCTCAGCTGCTACATTGGCTACCTTGCCCTTGAGTCTGTACTATTTTCACCAATTTCCCGGATTATTCTTACTGTCCAATATCGTTGTTGTACCAGCCATGAGCTTGATTTTAGGCATGGGATTATTGGTGGTAATTTTAGCCGTTTTACATATTTTACCGGAAATATTGGTTAATATTTACGACCAACTCCTCAAACTGATGAACCAATTTATGGCATGGATTGCCCATCAAGAAACTTTTATATTCAGAGAAATTCCATTTACTTTATGGGATACTCTGGCTGCATATCTCCTCCTATTAATAGGTTTAGTTTGGATTTCAAATGAAAAAAGGAGCTATTTCACACTATTTCTAATGTCCATCTTTCTATTCCAAAGCGTGTTACTGTTTGAAAAATGGCAGGTAAAATCAACCTCTGAAATGGTTGTTTTTCACCGATCGAAAGAGACTTTGATAGGATTTAAAAATGCTGATCAATGGTTGGTATTACATTCCTCAGATAGTCTTCGAATAGATCATTACAGTTTCTTAAAAAATTACAAAACTGCGTTAAAACTGGAAAATCCAAAATTTAGCAAACTCCGCAATCAGGTTATCCAAGTGAATCAAAAAAAGATACTAGTGGTGGATAGTTTAGGTGTCTACCCAAGTTTAAAAATCAAACCCAATTACTTATTACTGACCCAATCATCTAAAATTAATATGGAGCGATTGATACAAATTTACCAACCTCAAAAAATCATTGCCGATGGTTCCAATTATCCTTCTATGGTTAAAAAATGGAAACAAACTTGTGCACGATTTAAGATTCCATTTCACTACACCGGTGAAGATGGTGTTTTTTATATTAATTAACCAGATGTTATTTTTATATAGGTATATTAAATATATATTGTACTTATTTTATGCTATACCCCTTTTTTTAAGTAGTCGTTAAGAAATATATTTACTTTTTTATATATTTGACCCTAAAATAATATTTTAACACAAACATTTCAAATGGGTAAAAAAGTAAACTTTATCGTCTTGGGAATCTTAGTAATCGTAAGTCTTGTTTTTGGTTCGGAATACCAAACCATCGGTAATTTGGAAGACATTAATTCGGGAGATACTGCCTGGATATTGGTAGCAAGTGCTTTTGTATTACTGATGACACCCGGATTAGCCTTCTTTTACGGAGGTATGGTCAATAAAAAAAATGTGATTTCTACTATGTTGCAAAGTTTTGTAGCCTTGGGTGTAATTAGTTTGGTTTGGGTTATCGTGGGATTCAGTTTGGCATTTGGAGATAGTGTCGGTGGTATTTTTGGAAACCCACTTACTTATTTTGCCTTTAAGAATGTTAGTATTGCACCCAATCCGGCTTTTGCCTCTACCATACCTTTTGTGCTTTTTGCCCTATTTCAGTTGAAATTTGCCATCATTACACCTGCTTTGATAACCGGAAGTTTTGCAGAACGCATCCGTTTCAGGAGTTATATACTTTTTATCGTTTTATTCACATTGGTCATTTATGCACCTTTGGCTCATATGACATGGCATCCGAACGGATTGTTTCGCAACTGGGGTGTTTTGGATTTTGCAGGAGGAACTGTAGTACACATGTCCGCTGGATTTGCAGCATTAGCTGGTTCACTTTATCTGGGTAAGAGAAAACATCAGATTGAAGAACCAGCCAATATCCCTTATGTAATTTTGGGAACCGGACTCTTGTGGTTTGGTTGGTTTGGGTTCAATGCCGGTTCAGCTCTGAAAGCTGATGCCAATGCTGTGATTGCATTTGCCAATACCAATATTGCATCGGCGACCAGCATGATAGCTTGGATCTTTTTTGACCGTTTCAGAGGAAAAAAAATGACCGCTATTGGGGCAAGTATCGGCGCCATTGTGGGATTGGTTGCCATTACACCTGCCGCAGGATTTGTGACAATCGGTCAAAGTATTTTCATCGGGTTTGTTGCAGCTATTATCAGTAACTTGGCTATTTCATTTGTCAATAAGACCTCCTATATAGATGATACTTTGGATGTATTCCCCAGTCATGGGGTAGGTGGAATTGTCGGGATGTTGCTCACGGGTGTCTTGGCAAAAGGAGTTGGACTTATATATGGAGAGACTCAAACATTTATGTATCATTTACTTGCTTTGGTAATCGTTGCCATTTTTACTTTTGGTGGAAGTTGGTTACTGTACAAACTGGTGGATATGATATTACCTATTCGAGTTACAGAAACGCAAGAATTGAGAGGTTTGGATGATTCTCAACATGGGGAACAGGCTTGATTTTAAACCCTAAGGGTTTTGGAAACCCTTAGGGTTTAATTATTCAATAATGAAATCTATAATATTAGATAGATTTTGAGATTCAGCATGATACCGTTCGAAACAATTCCTATTTTCAAAAAATTGTAAGATATGATCTCTCTGAACTTTAGTGGGTTTGTCAGATAAAATTGTAAGGTAAGAGGTCCAAGCATATTCTAATGGGTGCGTGACCAAATGATGATGAACTGGATTATAATGTATATAATAAATTAAATTTTTAAAATAGATTGGATTTGTCACCAATTTTCTTTGGAAAGAAGTTTCAAACAAACTTCCTGTTCGATGATTTCTTTTGTTTATAGCTTTAGTATATGCATTAAACCAATTAGAAAACTGTTGAACAACACTTATTTTTTCTATTTTCTTGGGGACAGAAAAAACTATTTTTTCAATGTCAACTTCTGTTTTAACATACACTAATAAATGAAAATGGTTTTTAAGTAAAGCCCATGCATAAATATCACAAACAGGGTCAATATATTGATCCATTAAACGTAAAAAATGGTAGTAATTTTCTGTTTCGAAAAATAAATTACCTGAATTAATACCACGATTATATATATGGTAAAAATTACCTTGAATAAGTGGCGTTGGATTATTTCCCATTAATTGCAATTTTTGAAATAAGATTGCAAATATAAGAAACTTTGAAATAATCCTAAACCCTAAGGGTTTTGAAAACCCTTAGGGTTTGATAACTACCCGAACACCTTCACTATGACTCGTAAACTCGGGTGCATACATACATTGAATCGTGGTGATACCATTACTGAAATCACCCGCATTATTGGCTCTCAAATCGTACTCAAATACATAAACACCTTTACCTAAATAACTGAAAAAGAAATTGGTAGCGGCGTCTTTGGTGCTTTCGTAATACCCCAAACTATCCTGATACTTATATTCGGAAAGGACATTGACCGGTTCAAATCCGCTGGCACGCATGTCTTTCATATGCACAAATTCCATATCGCGATCTACTTTCAATTCGATTCTAACGCGTACCAAATCTCCCACTTTTACTTCCGTTCCATCCTTGATTTCAAAGAGTTTTTCTCCGGTATCTGTGTTTTGTTTTAGGAATAATTTCTTGCTCAATTGCAATGGCGTTTGAGCAAATGTAATTTTATCCAAATTCTCAAAATACTGCCAATACAAACCACCCCAAGCGATGCCTTTATCGGTTTTGGTCAAACTAACCGTTGCTTGTTCGGGTTTGATATCTGTTGTATTCCAAGAGGTTTTGAAATAACCGCTTCCTGCCTCTGTTGCTGTAGGAGTAACATCTTTCCCTCCTACTTTTGCCACAACCGGTTTCTCGCTGATGGTCCAATCGGTTCCATAAGCCAATAAGGCAAATACAGCTTCCGTTGTAGATTTGGTGGTTTCCCAACGATTGGTTTGCTTGTTTTTAAGTAACCAAACTTTGAGTTGGTCTATTTGAGTCTGATTTGGCTTTACTTCGGCAAAAGTCTCAATCATCAAGGCTTGCGTTTCAATTGGGGCTTGATACCAATACCAACTACCTTTGTTTTCCTTCCAGTACATTCCCAATTCGGTATGGGTGATGCTATTCTCATCGAGGCTTTTGACAATGGCTTTGGCAACGTCGGGTTTTCCACTTCTGTTTAACACCAAAGCAATCAAACCTTTTTGATACAAACTATACTCTTTCCAATATTGTACTGCCTGACCTTGGTAAT
>JADZFW010000016.1 GCA_020854235.1 Flavobacteriaceae bacterium | reverse complement strand
GTCGTGGTACACCACGTATTGCCAACGCCTTGTTGCGCAGAGTTAGAGATTTTGCTCAAATCAAAGGTAATGGCAGTATCGATATTAAAATTGCAAAATACGCCTTGGAAGCACTACATGTAGATGCGCATGGGTTGGATGAAATGGACAATAGAATCTTGACCACTATTATAGATAAATTTAAAGGTGGCCCTGTTGGGATAACCACCTTAGCCACTGCAGTTGGTGAAAATGCAGAAACAATAGAAGAAGTTTACGAGCCATTTCTCATTCAGGAAGGATTTATCATGCGTACTCCACGCGGTCGCCAAGTGACCGAAAGAGCATACAAGCATCTTGGGCGGGACAAAGGATATACCCAAGACACTTTATTTTAAATCAATTCCGTCAAAGTTGAGTTTACACTCTCTAGCAAAAGATTTAATAGTTTCTTTGTACAGTTTAATAGTTACTTTAAAAGGTTTAATAGTTTCTTTATACGGTTTAATACTTACTTAGTTAGGTTTAATAGTTTCTTTGTGCGGTTTAATACTTTCTTAATTAGGTTTAATAGTTTCTTTATACGGTTTAATACTTACTTAATTAGGTTTAATAGTTTCTTTATACGGTTTAATACTTACTTAGTTAGGTTTAATAGTTTCTTTGTGCGGTTTAATACTTTCTTAATTAGGTTTAATAGTTTCTTTATACGGTTTAATATTTAACACTTTAAATAATCTTACTCAGTTTTGAATTGTGATTTTCAATTTTCATGATTCCTTTTTTTTGAGACAATAGGCTGCATTCAATCGTTGTCGTTTAAAAGTTCAAATACATCAAAATGGCACAAAAATGGATTTTTCTCATTTCAATTGTTTTCTTTTTTTAAAAATAATTATTGATTTTACCACAACATCACCACAACATGTAAAAACATTTCATAAACAAAAAATGGTATTTTCACATTGTTAATTCTAGAAACAGCCTTATTTACGCAAACGTTTTCGCTTTTTAATTTTTTTTTATCATTGTATGTTTTTTGTATAGGTAGCTTCTTCAAAGTATGTTGAGGAATGCTATAATTTAACACTTTGTAAACAAGACCATGTAAAGTCTTAATTTTTATTTTAAATTAAACAAATATTTAAAGCTTATGAGTTTAAATTTTTTATCAAGAAACTATAAGAAATTCATTTTCTTATTGTCCATGTTTTTTGGTGTTCTGGCTTCGGCTCAGGATCAAAAAACAGTATCAGGTATTGTCACAGCCGATGGTATACCTTTAGCAGGAGCCTCTGTTGTGGTTAAAGACACTAAATTGGGAACTACCACCGATTTTGATGGTATCTTTACCTTGAGTGTTCCTACTAAAGCCAAAACATTAGTTGTTTCTTATTTGGGTTATGCAACACAAGAAGTGGATATAACCAATGGAGAAATGAGTATTGTTCTAGTAGAAGACCAAAACACTTTGGATGAAGTTGTAATCAATGTGGGTTATGGTAGCCAAAAGAAGAGTGTAAACACAGGTGCTATTTCCAAAGTGACCGCAAAAGATTTGGAAGGAACTCCAAATAACGGGCGAATAGAACAAGCACTTCAAGGTAAAACTACCGGTGTATTTATTGCTTCTAATGCGGGTCAACCAGGTTCTTCTTCTACAATTAGAGTAAGAGGTATTACTTCATTTAATGGTTATGGAGGTAATAATGTACTTTGGGTTGTAGATGGTGTAGCTATCAGTGATGATATAGGATTCTTAAATCAATCCGATATTGAATCCATAGAAGTCTTGAAAGATGCAGCTTCCTTAGCTATTTATGGAGCTCGCTCTGCTTCTGGGGTTATTTTGGTGACAACCAAAAAAGGAAAACAAGGAGGAATTAAGGTTGGTTATACCGGAAGTTATGGCATTTCATCTCCTGCAAAAGTATTAGACCTATTAAATGCCACAGAATATGCTGCCTTGAGAAATGAAAAATCTATCAACGATGGTGGAAACCCTATCTATACAGATTTGAGTATACTTGGAAAAGGAACGGATTGGCAAAAAGCTATTTTCAATGACAATGCTGTAAAATACAATCATGAAGTAAATATGAGCGGAGGAACTGAAAACTCTAATTTTTATTTGTCTTTCGGATCTCAAAATCAAGAGGGAATTGTGATGTCTGATATTTCCAATTACGATAAAAAAAGTATTCGTTTGAATTCCAATCACAAATTGAACAAATACATTTCATTTGGTCAAAATTTGGGTTATTCTCACCAAAAATCAGTTGGATTGGGAAATACCAATAGTGAATACGGAGGACCTTTGAGTTCTGCTATCAATTTGGACCCCATTACACCTCTAGTAGAAACTGATCCCGTTGTCATAAACGGACCTTTATATTCAAGTACTTATATTGTAAGAGATGAAAATGGAAATCCGTATGGAATTTCTCCTATTGTAGGTCAAGAAATGACCAATCCATTGGCTTATCAACAAACAAGATTAGGTCAATACAGTTATGGAGATGACATCGTAGGAAATGCATTTGTAGAAATCACACCTATTGAAGGTTTGAAAATCAAATCAACACTTGGTGCTAAATTAGCCTATTGGGGATATGAAGGATTTACGCCGATGTATTATTTGAATCCTTCTGTAAGCAATGCAGTTAACAATATCACCAGAAGTCAAAATAAAATATTTGCTTGGAATATTGAAAATATTATAACCTATACCAAACAAATAGGAGCGCATGATTTCACAATTTTATTGGGTCAAGGTGCTTATGAAGACGATAATCCAACAGGTTTATCAATCACTCATTCAGGTATTCCTACCAATGATTATGAGGAAGCTTCTTTTAATTTTGACATTCCAGCATCTAGTAAAACGGGATGGGCTTATACAACAGAACCACATAGAGTTAGTTCATTATTTTCAAGAATTAACTACAACTACGGAGAGAAATATTTATTTACCGGTATTATTCGTAGAGATGGTTCATCAAACTTTGGTTCCAACAATAAATATGGTATATTCCCATCATTTTCTTTGGGTTGGGTAGTATCCAAAGAATCTTTTTGGAAAGAAAACGACTATGTGAATCAATTTAAACTAAGAGGTGGTTACGGGGTTACCGGTAATGATAGAATCGGAAGATTTACCTATTTATCAACTATAGGTGGCGGAAGAAACTATACTATGGGTATTGATGAGTTGATTACTTCAGGTTCAAGTCCAAATGCTCCAGCTAATCCTGATTTACAATGGGAAGAAACCCGTCAAACCAATATTGGTTTTGAAACTAAATTTTTAAACAGTATCAACGTAACTTTTGATTGGTTTAATAAAGAAACTGTCGGAATTCTTCAAAATATTTCAATTCCAGGATATGTAGGTGCTACTGGATCTCCAACTGCTAACGTAGCCGATATGTTTAATAGAGGTGTTGAATTGGAAGTAGCTTATAAAAAGAGATTTAATGAAGTTAATTTTGGAGTAAGCGGTAATATTTCATCTATAAAAAATGAAGTAACCTATTTAGGTAATGGAATCGATTTTATATCATCTGGAGCCGGTTTCCAATCAATGGGTGATGTTACTAGAACTGAAGTAGGAGAATCATACAACTATTTTTGGGGCTATCAAACCGATGGAATCTTCCAAAATATGGCTGAAGTAAATGCTTATACCAATTCATTGGGTGGATTGATTCAACCCAATGCACAACCTGGTGATTTCCGTTGGGTAGATGCAGATGGTGATGGTGCTATTACCGGTGATGATAGAGTTAATTTAGGTAGTCCGCTACCCAAATACACTTTTGGTTTAAATTTGAATCTTGATTATAAAGGATTTGATTTGATGGTTTCAGCACAAGGTGTAGCAGGTAATAAAATTTTCCAAGGTTTGAGAAGATTGGATATCTTAAATTCCAATTACCAAACTGTTGCCATGAGTAGATGGACAGGTGAAGGCACTTCTAATGATTATCCAAGATTAACGAATGTAGACGCCAATGGAAATTTTGGAAAAATGTCTGATTTTTACCTACAAAAAGGTGATTATTTGAGATTCAAAGTGGTTCAATTGGGTTATACTTTACCAACTAGTATTTCTGAAAAAATCAGTGCCGATAAAGTTCGATTTTTCTTAACAGGAGAAAATATGTGGACTTTGACAAAATATACCGGATACGATCCAGAAATTGGAGGTGATGTATCGGGTATTGACAGAGGTTTTTATCCACAAGCCCGAACTTTTATGTTTGGAGCCAATTTACAATTCTAAAAACACGTAACCATTATGAGACATTTAAAATTATATTCGATAGTTGCTTTGCTTATGATCGCTTTTATGGCATCATGTAGCAAAGATTTTATAGAAGTTGCTCCTGAAGGCAAACCTTTGGAGGATTCCTATTATAGAAATGAAGCAGAAGCTACTGCTGCGTTAATCGCTGTTTATGATGTAACCCGCAAAAATTCAGGAGGTTTTGAAAACATGATTACCATGATGAATGCTGGTTCTGATGATCATTTTGCAGGTGGTGGTGGCGCTACAGATGGAGCAGGTATTCAAGGTTTTTCAAACTATACCATTACACCAATCACAATTCCAGCCAGTTTTTGGAATGATCATTATCAAGGGATATTTAGAGCCAATATTTTATTACAAAAATTGCCAAGCGTAGACATGAGTGATGCTTTGAAAACGCGTTTTGAAGCCGAATCCAAAGCCCTAAGAGCTTTGTATTATTTCAATTTGGTGAGAATGTTCAAAAATGTTCCTTTGATTTTGGAACCTTTGACTCCTGCTGATATGTATAACGTTTTACAAGCTAATCC
>JADZFW010000015.1 GCA_020854235.1 Flavobacteriaceae bacterium | reverse complement strand
TTTTTTAATTATATTTGCATCATTAAGCCATTGTGTTTTGTATTATGAAATTAAAATCACTTCATATCGTTGTCCCAATTATCCTAATTTTGGCACTAGGTGGAATTGTATTGGTTAAATACAATTTATCAAAACGTTTTGTAGCAGGCTATTTATTACAAAATGTAAGGGTGGACCAAAGTCCCGATTTAGCAGTTTTACTACCCAAAGGAACACCTGTTTCCATATTGATAGATAAAAGTGATTATACACTTCAGATATTTGTAAAAGACACTTTAGTCAAAACGTATCCGGTTGTATTTGGCGGCAATCCGGTAGATGATAAATGGAGACAAGGTGACGAATGCACTCCTGAAGGAATATTTAAAATTAACTCCAAATATCCACATAAATCGTGGAGCAAATTTATTTGGCTCAATTATCCAACCCAAGATTCCTGGAAAAAGCACAATCAAGCTAAAAAAGAAGGTTTGATTCCTTCAAATGCGAAAATTGGCGGCGATATTGGAATTCACGGTGTTCCGGAAGGTCAAGATTTTGCCATTGATAAAAGAATCAATTGGACTTTGGGATGTATTTCAATGAAAAACGCAGCTGTCAATGAAATTTATCCTTTCATTGATGAAAAAACTGAAATTAAAATTCAGAAATGATTACTTTTGTAAAAAATATGAATATGACAACCATAACCATTCAAAAAGAAAACAGATTTATCAAAACAGAATTTAATTCTATAACAGAATTACAAGAATATATTTTATTTATTGAAAACAATGAAGTCCATGAATTTTCAGATGAATATAAAACTGATTTGGATTTAAGAGAACATGATATGATTAATGATCCAAAATTGGGAATAGAATTTAATGAATTCAAATCTAAATATTTGAATGGAAAAGATTTACAAGATTAGATTTCATCCTAAAGCAATTGTTGAATTTATTGATCAAGGTAATTGGTACAAAGTAAGAAGTATAAATGTTTATTATAATTTTTTAATAGAATTTGAAAAATAAATTTTAAGAATTCAAGATAATCCCAATATTTTTCAAATTGTTTACAAAGAAAAACGAAAGGTAAGTTTAATTAAATTCCCCATTTCAATTGTCTATTCGATTCATGAAAATCAAGTTTTAATAATATCTGTTTTTCATCATTCGCGGAACCCTAAAATATGGAAAAGAAGATCAAAATAACATTTTAACACTAAACTATAAATCAACCTTATGCGAACCAAAATAGTAGCCGGAAACTGGAAAATGAATCTCGATGTCAGAGCATCTCAAACTTTAGCTCAAGAAATCTCTCTGTTTGTTGAAAAAATGGAAACTCCACACACCAGAGTAATCATTGCTCCAACGTATACCAATCTTTATCCTGTCTATCATCATACCAAATTGGATCACAGAATTGAAGTGGCAGCTCAAAATATGCATCAAGCTAAAAATGGTGCTTTTACCGGCGAAATCTCCGCTGAAATGTTATTGAGTATCGGTATCAAGACTGTGATTTTGGGTCATTCCGAAAGACGTCAGTATTTTAATGAAACCGATGAAGCTTTAGCAGCCAAAATGCTCACCATTCTCAATAATAATATGGAGGCTATTTTCTGTTTTGGCGAAGTACTGGAAGATAGAAAATCTGGTAATCATTTTAAAGTTGTAGAAAGTCAATTAAAAAACGGATTGTTTCATTTGAGTGCCAATGATTGGAAATCAATCATTCTGGCTTATGAGCCGGTTTGGGCGATTGGCACTGGAGAAACTGCTACTCCCGAACAAGCACAAGAAATGCACGCTTTTATTCGAACAGTAATCAGTGCGCAATATGGTGCAGAAGTAGCCGATAGTGTTTCAATTTTATACGGAGGTAGCGTCAAAGCATCCAATGCAGCCGAAATTTTCTCTCAACCCGATGTGGATGGTGGATTGATAGGTGGCGCAGCCCTTGTTGCTGAAGATTTTGCTAAAATTATTCAGGGGACTTTATAAATTAACCTATATATAATGTAGTTTCATTTTTTATTCGTTAATTTTGTAGGACTCAATAAATAGCTTTTTATTAATTCTTATAGTTCAATTTATAATCCTAAAACATTTAAAATGAAAAAAAATTACATTAGTATTCTATTCTTTTTTTTATTGGGAGCCTTATCGACATTTGCTCAAACAACATTGGCTCAATGGAACTTTAACGGAGATGCAGCTACCACTGTCCCTGGAGGTGCTACAGCTCCAACACCGTCTGTTGGTACCGGCACTGCCGCGTTAATTGGAGGTGTAACTGCTAGTTTTGCTTCAGGCGTTGCTTCTGGTGGATCTTCTGACCCTGTAACTACTTCTCCTCCCAATTATGGATGGGGAACTACCACTTATGCTGCTTCAGGAACTGAAAACAAACAACGAGGTGTGCAATTCAATGTTAGTACAGTAGGTTATGCTGGGATTACTTTTATGTTTGATCAACGATTGAGCAATTCATCCAACAATACCTATGTAGCTCAATATACCATCAACGGAACCGATTGGGTAGATGCTCAAACTTTCACTTTTACCCCTGCAGCTACCGGTACGGGTGATACTTGGTATAAAAACAGAACGGTTGACCTATCTTCCATTGTTGCTTTGGACAACAATGCTAATGCTGCTTTTAGAGTAGTAAGTGCATTTGAACCAACTTCAGGTAATTATTTGTCTTCTACATCAACTTCAACTTACGCTACTACCGGAACAGTAAGATTTGATATGGTTACAATTTCTGCTGCTACTACCATGAATGTAGATGATTTTGAATCTAGTGCATTTGCCATGTTTCCAAATCCATCTCAATCTATGGTTCATTTTAATAGAGTAATGAACGTTTCTGTGTTCGATTTAACCGGCAAAAAAGTATTGTCAAAAGAAAATGTCAATTCTATTGATATTACCGAATTGGTTTCAGGTATTTATTTCATCCAATCGGAAGAAGGATATACGCAAAAACTGATTAAAGAATAAACGAAGTCTAAATAAGTTTTTAGAAATTTCTGAAAACACATCTATTTTTATCATACTTTTTGATAATTAGTTGTGTTTTCAGATTTTTTTTGTTTAAAATTCTCTAATCCATTGATTGCTGTATTCCAAAGCTACGATATACTTGGACAATACATGATCTACTATATCTTGCGTTTTGTCGGGAATTGATAAGTGGATAACGGTATCAGAATCTACCCATTTTTGGATGGAATCAATTTGATTGAGTTCCAATTTTTGTAAAACCGGTACGCCTAAATCAGCTAGTCCTGCAGCGTTGATGTGTTGCTCATATTGACCTTTCATAGGTATAACCAACAATTTTTTCTTCAAATACAATGCTTCGGCTGGTGTTTCAAAACCGGCACCGCACAAGATACCTTTACATCGGGTGATACTCTTTTCAAAGGATTTGGTTTCAATAGGTTTAACCGAAAAATTCTTGTATATATAAGGTTGTTTGAGATGTTTGGAAAAGATTTGCCATTCAGCATTTTCTATCTTTGACAATACTTGAATAATCTTTTCATCGGCATAAGCCGGTAAATAAACGGTGTAGAAATCTTTTTGTTTGCGCTTGGCCATTCTGATGTTTTGTCTGATGACGGGTAGAAAAATACCGGTATCGTAAACTTTGAAATGAAATCCAAACTTTTGAATGGAAGGGGCATAATATTTCAGAATAAACATGCTCAAAGCATCTCTGTGAACCGGCATAGGAACTTTTGGGGAAAGCAATGCACTCTGATGACTCAATGAAATGCAATTGACATTTCGCATCTTAGCTGCCCAAGCCGAAATAGGTTCAAAATCATTGATAATCAAATCGTATTTTTTTACCGGACAAGTTTTGATTTCCTTAAATAATCTGAAAATATTGATTTTTCTGATGGTTTTCCAATAATCAATACCGCCGTTTTTCCCAAAGATGAAACTCAAACCTTTGTAACGATATTTAACCGGAAAAGGTAACTCCACATCACCCTGAATACCGCTGATTAATACATCCACTTCAGCCCGATTCATCAAAGCCGGAACGATTTCTATGGATCGGGTGAGATGACCGTTGCCGGTTCCCTGAATGGCGTAAAGAATTTTCATTTTATAAAGGTTTAGGGGTGATTAAAGTTGGCAAGCATGTCATTGAAGATTTCTTTTGAACTCTTCTCAACGATATCGTAATCATCGAGAGAAATGCTTTCAAATTCGTTTTCGTTATAGGTGTAAATTTCCCATTTCCCATTGTGATATTCCAAAGCGGTCATGTTTTCAACCCAATCTCCCGAGTTTAAATACATCACTTTGCCGTTTTCATTGGCATATTCCTTTATTTCCGGCTGGTGAATGTGCCCACAAATGACATAATCGTATTGATTGCTGATGGCAATATCTGTCGCTACTTTCTCAAAATTATTGATGAATTTTACAGCTAATTTGACCTTGTTTTTAATTTTTTTTGACAGGGATATTCTACCTTTCCCCATTTTCATACTAATCTTATTGATGAAGCTGTTGAAATGGATCAAGATGTCATAACCCACACCTCCCAACCGAGCCAACCATTTGGAATGTTGCATGGTTACATCAAAAACATCACCGTGAAAAATCCAAGCTTTTTCAGTTCCTAATTCCAAAAGCAATTTGTTTTTTATTGAAAACGAACCCAAATTAAATCCTTCAAACTTGCGTAACAATTCGTCGTGATTACCGGTGATGTAGTGTACCTCAACTCCTTTTTGCACCCAACTCATGATTTGTTTAACCACTTTCATATGTGATTTGGGCCAATAATTCTTACTGAATTGCCAAATGTCCAAAATGTCACCGTTGAGAATTACTTGTTTGGGTTGTATGCTTTTCATATACTGCAATAGCTCAGAAGCTTTACATCCGTATGTTCCCAAATGCACATCGGAGATGACAACCAAATCTACATTTCTTTTCAAAGCGTGAAAACCATTGATTTTTGATGTATTACCCATGCTTATGTTTAAATGTAGCTAAATAAACAATCTAGTGTTAAGCCCACATGAACGCAAAGTGAAAAATGAGTTATAATTTGATTCTCAATTCTTTCCGTTTTGGAAAAAAGGAGTTTCTTTAACATATGTTAAAAAAGGAGTTTTTATAAAGGTATGATTTTGCGTTTTTAATAAAAAATCAAACGTTTTCGTAAGAAAAATGCTTGAAAACTGTTTTTTATCAGGTTTCTGTGACAGGCAAAATTGTACCTTTGCACTTCAAAATATTATAAAATGAGCAAATCAGTTTTTATATCCACCATGGAAAACCAAAGTGGAAAAAGTATTATAACTTTAGGGTTGATGACCTTATTGTTGGGTAAAGTTGCCAAAGTCGGTTATTTCAAACCCATCATCAGCGATTTGAATGACAATGGTACGAGCAATCATATTGATTTGGTCCGAACGCATTTTAAATTGGACTTACCTTTTAATGAATGTTATGCCTTTACGAAAAGCCAAGTTTTGGAAAAACGTCACGAAGGAAAGATAGATGTAGTAATTGATACCATCATAGACCGCTATAAAAAAATCGAAGAAAAATATGATTTTATCTTGGTCGAAGGTACCGATTTTTCTGGTGAAGGTGTAGCAACAGAATTGGAAATCAATACCGAAATTGCTAAAAACTTAGGTATTCCAACGATTATTGTGGAAAGTGGAGTAGGGAAGAGCATGGAAGATTTTGCCAATAACCTTTTGGCTACTGCCGACTTATTTCAATCCAAAGACGTGGAAGTATTGGCTGTGATTGCCAATAAATTACAACCTCAAAATTTGGCATGGGTCAAAGAAGAATTGCAACAAAAATTACCCAAAAAAGTATTGGTTTATACCATCCCACTCATTGAAGCTTTGACATATCCGACTATCAAAGAAGTAATGCGCGCCGTTAATGCCAAGGTGTTGATCGGCGAAGATGCTTGTCAAAACAATCCGGTAGCCAATATCATCATAGGCGCCATGCAATTGAGAAATTTCTTGAATTTTATCACCGAAAAAACGTTGATCGTCATGCCGGGAGACCGAGCCGATTTATTGTTGGGTTCCATTCAAGCACATATGTCCAAAAACTATCCTTCTTTGTCAGGGATTATTTTGAGTGGCAATTTATTACCGGAAGATTCCATTTTGAAATTATTGGATGGCTTAGGTTGCACAGTACCCATCTTAACGGTAGAAAGTAATACCTTCAATACCGCTACGGTTTTAAATCAAATCAGACCCCAGATATACGGAGAAAACAAGGAAAAAATCGAGGCATCCATTCATACCTTCGAACATTATACCAATGCCGAAGAATTGGCTAATGCTTTAATTACTTTTGAACCTAAAGGGATTACGCCCCGTATGTTCCAATATAATTTGTTGAAAAAAGCCCAAAGTAGTAAAAAACATATTGTTTTACCCGAAGGTTACGACGAACGTATTTTGGCTGCAGCTGCCAAAATCATCCAACACAATGTGGCCGATATAACCATTTTAGGCGAAAGAGATAAAGTGCAACGCAAAGTCAGTGAAATGGGATTGAAATTGGATTTGGACAAAGTTCAAGTGATTGATCCGGTAAATTCTGATCATTACCAAGAATATGTCAATACGTATTTTGAATTGCGTAAACACAAAGGGGTCAATATGGCTATTGCCGAAGATAAGTTGAGCGATGTGTCCTTTTTTGGAACCATGATGGTCTATTGTGGTCACGCCGACGGAATGGTTTCAGGTGCGGTACATACTACCCAACACACCATTATTCCTGCTTTACAATTTGTCAAAACCAAACCCGGTATTTCATTGGTATCCTCCATTTTCTTCATGATGTTGGATGACCGAGTTTCCGTTATGGGCGATTGTGCCATCAATCCGAATCCAACGGCTCAAGAATTGGCAGAAATCGCAATCAGTTCAGCCGATAGCAGTAAAGCATTTGGTATCGAACCCAAAGTTGCCATGCTTTCCTATTCATCTGGAACCAGTGGTGTAGGTGAGGATGTTGACAGAGTTCGCGAAGCCACTGAAATCGTCAAAACAAAACGCCCCGATATCTTGATTGAAGGTCCCATTCAATATGATGCAGCGGTTGATATGGGCGTAGGGCAACAAAAATTACCCGGATCGCCTGTCGCAGGTCAAGCCAGTGTGTTGATTTTCCCTGATTTGAATACCGGAAACAATACCTATAAAGCCATTCAACGTGAAACGGGTGCGATTGCTATCGGTCCGATGTTACAAGGACTCAACAAACCTGTAAATGACCTAAGTCGTGGCTGTACCGTGGAAGATATATTTAACACGGTCATCATTACGGCTATACAAGCACAGGGGATTTAGGTTTAAAGTTTAAAGTTTAAGGTTTAAAGTTTAAAGTTTAAAGTTTAAAGTTTCAAATAAATAATAACCTAATAACCCAATAACCTAATAACCTAATAACCTAATAACTTAATAACTTAATAACCTAATAACCAATAACCCTCCCGATTCCATTCGGGACCTAATTTACCCAATTAACCCAATAAACTCAATAATGAAAATACTCGTAATCAATTCAGGAAGTTCATCCCTCAAATATCAATTAATCGAGTTGCCTGCCAACAAACTCTTGTGTAAGGGTTTGGTAGAACGCATTGGTTTGGCAGACGGTCAGTTACACTACACCACCGATACTCAAAATATCGACAAAGTCATGGATATTCCCAATCACCAAGTGGGATTGGAAGCCGTTGCACAATTGCTGATGGATCCCAAAGTGGGCGTGATTGCTGATGCATCCGAGATACAAGCCGTAGGACACAGAGTGGTACATGGAGGCAATGCATTTACCCAAACGGTTTTGATTGACAACAAAGTAAAAGAGGTTATCAAATCTTTGTTTTCATTGGCTCCCTTGCACAATCCAGCCAATTATATGGGAATTGAAGTAGCCGAACAAGTATTTCCTCAAGCCGCTCAGATAGCCGTTTTTGACACCGCCTTTCACCAATCTATTCCCGAGAAAGCATTTAGATACGCTTTACCTCCCGAATTTTACGAAAAAGAACACATTCGCATGTATGGTTTTCATGGCACCAGCCATCAATATGTTAGCGAACAAGCCATCGAACATTTGGGTAAACCCAATTCCAAAATCATCACAGTCCACCTGGGCAATGGTTGTAGTATCACTGCCATCAAAGATGGAAAAAGCATCGACCACAGCTTGGGCTTTGGACCGATGAACGGTTTGATCATGGGTACCCGAAGCGGTGATATCGACCAAGCAGTAGTTTTACACCTAATCGATAAAATGGGCTATACCGCCAAAGAAGTAGCCGATTTGCTACAAAAGAAAAGTGGCATGCTCGGATTGACCGGAATGAGTGACCTACGTGATATTGAAAGCGCTGCCGAACAAGGTAATCCGCAAGCCCAACTGGCACTCGATATGAATGTATATCGCATCAAAAAATACATTGGCTCCTATATGGCAGCACTCAATGGATTGGATGCCTTGGTGTTCACAGCCGGAATTGGAGAAAATTCCGATGTGATAAGAAAAATGGTATGTGAAAACATGGAATTTTTAGGAATAGAGATGGATTTTGAAAAAAACAAAGGCAGAAAAAAACAATTTACCGAAGTTCAAACGCCCACTTCTCGAGTTAAAATCTATGTCATTCCAACCAATGAAGAATTGGAAATTGCACGCCAGACTTATGAATTGGTGCATCCATAATATAGAAACGATGCAAAAAAAGGTAAGCCTAATATTTTAAATGAATTTTAAAATATTAGGCTTACCTTTTTTTATAACCTTGCTTTGCGAAGATTTCGTACAATTATACTCTATTCAATTGTGACTATATAATCTAACTTATCTAAATCATTTTTAGTATATCCCTTTTTAAATTCATACAATTGTTCTTTAATTATTATGTCCCATTCGATATTTAAAACAACAGAATCTTTTATGAAAAAAAAATAGAGAGAGTCATTTCCGCAAGGGAATTTTTTTGCTCTAAAATTCCGATAATTTAAAATTCCATTCGAATTACTATTTGGTTCAATTAAAAAATAATAGAAATTTTCTTTATTATTAAAAACCGTATCATATTCGTTTTTGCTTTTTGTTAAAGAATCACAACAAGATAAGTGAATATAAAACCTTTTTTCAGTTTTATTATGGATGTGTATTAAGGTGTGATAATCATAAACACAACTTCCCAATGTGATTATCATAAAAAATAAAAGTGTTGCTCTCATATTTATAAAGTTAATCATAACCAAAACCTCCGCTCCGCAATACCGAAAACTATCGATACCCAACTTTGAGGAACATGTTTATATTAATCAAAAAAACTTTGCATATTTGCTTTGTAAAAATAAGTTTTTTAAGCATTCATTTACTTTAAAAACAATATTTGTTTGATAGAAATTTAGTGACTTTTTTTATCCCACACGAGAGAACTCGTGCGGTAGCGATGAAATTTAAAATTTTAGGCTTACCTTTTTTAATAACCTGCCTTGTGAAGTTTGTTCTTTGAACTTTGTCAAAGTTAAAGACGTATTTACTTTTAATAAACCACTTGTTTGACCTTGTACAATAATCTGAAGGCTTGCACCTTTCCGTTGCGGTTTGCGAATACTAATTTGCGGTTCCAGACCCCAAAATTGCGGTTCCAGACCCCACCATTATGGTTCTAAACCCTTTCTTTGCAGTTTTGAAATAGTTTATTGCGGTTCGTAAATAGTCCGTTGTGGTTTTTTACCCCAAATTTGGGGTTGTTAACGTGTAATTTGAGGTTGTTAACCCCGAAATTGGGGTTGTTAACCTGAAAATTGGGGTTTTGAACCGAAAAATATCATTTCAAAACCCCAATAGATGATTTAATTAGACTGATGGTTCAGTTTTGGACCCCGAATTTGGGGTTTTTACGAAAAGTTGTTTTAAATCATTCATTTTGATTTCGAAACCGGGTTTGGCTGTGCCTGCCATAAAATTGGTATAAGCATAATCTTGCAAAGCCGCTTGATAGTTGTCATAATCATGTAAGATTTTAGCATTATTCAATCGATTGGTCATGCTTTCCATTCGAGCAATCATAGCCTCCAGAAGGTTGCGACTGCTGTGATCTCTTTCAAACTCGTGCCAATCAATATGCGGTGTTTCCAATTCCGATTGATTTTTGTGATAGTCTAGCACTTTGTTAACCAAAAGTTTGTTTTGCTCATTGATGCTGCCGTATTTCTGACGGTCTTCGGAAGATAAATTTACTTGGATTATTTCCAAGGCTGTTTCCAAATGGGCCAATGCATCTTTGGCGGCGTTTACTTGTTCCTCTGTAAGGTGGGTGTTGTTAAGATTTGTAATTGCCATAGTTTTTTAAATGTGTTAAGTTAATACTATAGCAAAATAACTCAAACAATTTATCTTAAACATCAGGAAAAATCCTGAATTTGATACAGGGTTTTTCCTGAATTTATAGGGTTTTAAAAATTAACTGATTAGGGTTTCAAATAAACCACCTTCTTAGTATCAAAAAATTCTTCTTCAAAATGGTCTTTTAAATCATAGAGTAGCGCTTGTGGATATCCGGCCAATTCCTCGCTTAAATCACCGCCTTTGAGGTAAAATATGCCATTTTGCATGGGAAAGGCAGATTGTTTTTTGAGTTTGCCTTTGGTCCAATGCACAAAAGTATCCATTTGGGCTACCGCGCGACTGATGATGTAGTCATATGAACCCCTGATTTCTTCCACGCGTCGGTTGTGGGTTTTGACATTTTTCAATCCCAATCCGACCACTACCTCATCCACTACTTTGATTTTTTTTCCAATGGAATCCACCAAAGTAAATTGGGCTTCAGGAAATAAAATAGCCAATGGAATACCGGGAAAACCACCACCGGTTCCCACATCCATGACTTGAGCACCCTTGGGAAATGCAATTACTTTAGCAATACCCAATGAATGCAAGACATGTCTCAAATACAATTCGTCCACATCCTTGCGGGATACTACGTTGATTTTCAAATTCCAATCTTCGTATAAAGCTTGTAATAAAGTGAATTGACGGATTTGATTTTCGGTCAAATCGGGAAAATATTTTAAGATGAGTTCCATATTGCAAAAATAAATTTAATAATGATATAGTAGAAATCCAAACTCATTTTTATCTCACATTCCATTTAATCCATAGGATTTTAGTATTTTCGTCAACTCAAAGAACTTTACTAGTTTAGTCAAATGCTTGTAAGGTAGAAATGGTTTTTTCCTTAGCAGATGGATTTGCAAAAAATAGATACTGAAGTTCCTCCTGCTTTTACAAGGTACCTTTTTGAAATTAATTTAAGCTCCATTTTCCCCATTTAACTTAAAACTTTAAACTCTATAACTTTATAACTTTTAAACTTCCATCTAAAGCATGCACCACCAACTCTCCCATCGCATCAATAATTTACCCTTATCCGAAACCTTAGCTATGGCTGCTCGTGCCCGCCAATTGAAAGCGGAAGGTATAGACATTGTCAATCTGAGTTTGGGCGAACCCGATTTCAATACTCCCGAATTTATCAAACAAGCCGCCATTGACGCCATCAATGAAAACTACAGTTGGTATACACCGGTAGATGGCTATCTGGAATTGAGAGAAGCCGTAAGTAGAAAGTTTGCTCGAGACAATGGGTTGACTTATTCACCCAATCAAATCGTGATTTCCACCGGTGCCAAACAATCGTTAGCCAATGCTGCCATGGTATTGCTCAATCCGGGAGACGAAGCCATTTTGCCGGCCCCTTATTGGGTGAGTTATGAAGCTATAATCAATTTGTGTGAAGCCATTCCGGTAGTGATTCCCAGTGGTGTCAAACAAAATTTTAAGATTACTGCACAGCAATTGGAAGAAGCCATTACACCCAAAACCAAATTGATTTTTTTCAATTCGCCGAATAATCCGAGCGGTATTGTATATTCCAAAGAAGAATACAGAGCTTTAGCCGATGTATTGGCAAAATATCCCCACATTTATGTTGTTTCCGACGAAATTTACGAACACATACTTTACGAAGGGAAACCTTTTAGTTTTGCTTCTTTCCCCGACATGTACGATCGCACCATAACAGTCAACGGATTGTCCAAATCATTTGCCATGACCGGATGGAGACTCGGTTATCTAGGCGCACCCGAATGGATTGCCAAAGCTTGTTCCAAAATGCAAGGGCAAATTACCTCGGGAGCCAATTGCATTACCCAACGCGCTGCCATTACGGCTTTGGATGCGCCGGTTGAAAGTTTTCAATTTATGGTAGATGAATTTAAAGAAAGACGTGATTTAGTCTATGATTTACTTCAAGAAATCTCGGGATTTATAACTCCTATACCACCAGGTGCTTTCTATTTCTTACCCGATATTTCTTACTATTTTGGCAAAACATTGCACGGCAGAACGATTCTCAATGCCACCGATTTTTCGATGCTACTATTGGAAGTTGCGCACGTGGCAACCGTTTCCGGAGAAGGATTTGGAGCGCCCAATTGCATAAGGTTGTCTTATGCCACGTCGCGTGAATTACTGGTTGAAGCTATGCAGCGAATTAAAGTTTGTTTAATTTAATTATTAACGTTTTTCCAAACGTTTTTCAATTTGAAATTTTCCAAACAATTCCAACATTTTCAAAATTGCATCAACCAAATCTTTGGATTCCAATAGAATTCCAAAATACAAGGTGGTGTTTTTCGGACTACTGTCTTCTGTACGGATTCGGGTTACTTGCGCATTGATCAGTTCTTCAATATAGTTGAAGAGTTTGCTTTTCTCCCGTATCAAATTATTCAGCTGTTGGAAATCCTTGCTTTCAAACATATCTTCTATTTGCTGCAATAATTCACTCAACTCATTTTGGATTTTTTTCAAATCTTCAATTTGAGATTTTTTGAGTTTTTTGTGATTGTTGTTGACATGCTCAAAACTGGAAGTTGAGATATAGTGAATGGATTGGGAAATATCTTGAATGTGACGCATGATCAAGATGTAAAATTGACTGGCATCAACCGAAGCGTCATCTAAGGATTTGATGTAGTAGAAGACTCCATTTTTCAGTTGACCCACTTCTTCCTCTAGAATGTCCACGTGTTTTTTATTCTTTTTTAGTTTGTTGAGGTCATGATTGCTGAGATCTGTACAAACATTGGTATACAATTTATTGACCCTTTTGACAATTTCGGCAATGTGATCAGAGCTTTCATCAATGACGATTCCAATACTGCGATTACTGGCGGTTTCTTTTACAGCTTGAGCCTTTTTTTCTTTGTATTTGGTGAAAAATCGGTAGT
This sequence comes from Flavobacteriaceae bacterium, assembly GCA_020854235.1. GTDB lineage: Bacteria > Bacteroidota > Bacteroidia > Flavobacteriales > Flavobacteriaceae. The sequence continues at coordinate 69 of JADZFW010000015.1, read as the reverse complement.
AATTGCGTAGTAACATGACCAGTGCCAGAATAAATAATAAACCTACGGCTGCAGGACCACCCAAATTCA
>JADZFW010000014.1 GCA_020854235.1 Flavobacteriaceae bacterium | reverse complement strand
TGCCTATTTTAAAGAAAGAGCTTCCAATACCGACATCATGGTGTTTACCCGTGATTTGGAATGGTTTAAAACTTTCAATATCCATTACAATATTGGAGTAGATGGCATTTCAGTGGCTCTTATTTTATTGACCTCTATAGTGGTATTGGCTGGGGTTTTTATTTCTTGGAAAATGGAAGATTTACCCAAAGAATTCTTTATTTCTTTGATAGTTTTAGCTTCAGGAGTTTTCGGATTCTTTATTTCCATCGACCTCTTTACCATGTTTGTTTTTTATGAAATAGCCGTTATTCCTATGTATTTATTAATTGGTATATGGGGTAGTGGACCTAGAGAGTATTCGGCCATGAAACTGACTTTGATGCTGATGGGTGCTTCTGCAATTTTGTTGGTCGGAATTTTAGGGATTTATTTCAATTCCAATGCCGACGGCGGGCCACTTACTTTCAATATTTTACAAATAGGTCAAGTCAATATTCCGGAAGCTGCGCAAAATTTGTTCTTCCCATTGACCTTTATAGGATTTGCCACTTTGGGTGCAATGTTTCCATTCCACACATGGTCACCAGATGGTCACGCTTCAGCACCAACCGCTGTTTCCATGTTACATGCTGGTGTATTAATGAAATTGGGAGGTTACGGGGTATTTAGAGTTGCGATGTTTTTGTTGCCTGTAGGCGCTCAAAACTGGTCCACTTTCTTTATCATATTATCTGTAATCGGAGTTGTGTATGGGGCTTTGGCTGCTATCAAACAAACTGATTTGAAATACATCAATGCCTACTCATCTGTGAGCCACTTGGGAATGGTATTATTTGCCTTATTGATGCTCAATAAAACCGCATGGAATGGAGCTATTCTCCAATCCTTATCACATGGTTTTATGACAGCACTTTTCTTTGCATTAATTGGAATGATCTATGGACGTACCCATACACGTGATGCTTATAAAATGGGTGGCTTATTGAAAACCATGCCTTTTATCTCTATTATCTATGTAATTGCTGGTTTGGCTTCCTTAGGTTTGCCTGGAATGAGTGGATTTGTTGCCGAAATGAACATATTTGCCGGTGCATTCCAACATCCCGACACTTTCCACAGAGTAGTGAGTATATTGACCGTTTCAGCTATAGTAATTACTGCGGTTTACATTTTGAGAATTGTAGGGGTGATGTTGATGGGACCTATTAAAGATCCGCATTTCGAACACTTACCTAAAGAGACTTGGTACGAACGCGTTGGAATTTATTTGTTGATGATTCCGATATTAGGTATCGGTATTGCACCACTTTGGTTGAGTAATATGATTATGGATAGTATTCAACCATTTATTGAACGATTACAATAATTTGCGAAAGCTTAATAGAATATAAACAACACTAAACTTATAAACGAAGCTACATATTTAGAAAAAATTTTCAAAGAGGTCAATATCATTTAAAACATGAATTAAATTGAATTAAAAGTTTGAAAAATTTTATTTGGAGCTTTTTATATTAAACATTATGAATATCAGTAATTTTCTAATAATGAGACACGAAATCGTACTTTTAGTACTGATTTTAATGTTGTTGGTTTTTGAAATTTTTACTAAAACCGAGCAAAAGAAATCACTCATTTATTTGGCATTGGGTCTGTTTGCCATACACACCATTTCCGGTTTTTTTCAGTCAACCGATGGCGTTTTGTTTGGAGGCTCCTATCGAACCAATGAGTTGATTCATTTTTTCAAAAATATATTGAATGTAGGAGTTTTGATTATCCTCTTACAATCTGTTGATTGGTTGGAAAAAGTAGCTCATTACAATAAGTTACCCGAATTTTTCATCTTGTTATTTTCGTCCTTAATCGGGATGTATTTTATGATTTCATCAGGTGATTTCCTAATGTTTTACATTGGATTGGAACTTTCCACTTTGCCATTGGTTGCCTTGGTTGCCTACAATTCGACTGACATTAAAGGAAATGAAGCTGCCATCAAATTGATTTTATCTGCTGCTTTGGCCTCAGCCATTTCATTATTTGGTATGACTTTTATCTATGCAACTGGTGGATCGATTTTCTTTGAGAGTATCGCAACCCAATTAACAGTTTCACCTTTAGCTATATTAGGATTGATTTTCTTCTTTTCAGGTGTGGCCTTTAAAATTTCATTAGCTCCTTTCCATTTTTGGACAGCCGATGTTTACGAAGGTGCACCAATTGGAATCACTTCTTATTTATCTGTTATTTCAAAAGGTGCAGCAATCTTTATTTTGATGACGATTTTATTTAAAGTATTGCCTGTTTTATCAGTTCAATGGAAAGATATCGTTTGGGGAGTAGCTGTATTAACCATGTTTGTGGGTAACCTATTTGCTTTACGTCAAAACAATATGAAACGTTATCTGGCTTTTTCATCCATTGCACAAGCCGGATTTATATTGATGGGAATTATCAATGCCGAACAATTAGGAGCATCCACCGTCATCTTTTTTGTAATGGTGTATATATTTTCTAATTTAGGAGCTTTTGGGGTGGTACAAGCTATTTCCAATGCCACCGGAAAAGAAAACATGGACGATTATACTGGTTTGTATCGAACCAATCCTATGTTGTCATTGGTAATGTTGCTTTCCTTGTTCTCATTGGCCGGAATTCCACCCGTAGCAGGTTTCTTTGGTAAGTTTTTCCTTTACACGGCAGCCGCTCAAAAAGGCTATTATTTATTGGTATTCTTGGCGGTTATTAACGTGACCATTTCCTTATACTATTATTTATTGCCTGTAAGAGCGATGTTTTTAAGAAAAAGTGACGATGCCATTCCTTATTTCAAAAGTCCAGTATTTATGAGAATTGGATTACTATTAGCAATTGCAGGTATTTTTGTATTGGGATTATATAGTCCGGTTTATAATTATATTGAGGAGTTGAGTAAGTTATTGTAGTTTCAGAAGATACATGATTAGTTAGGATCTATTTTTTGTATTGAGAAATTATAGCCAAAAATCGAAAACCTTGCTAATTTGATAGGAATGGATTTTAGAGAAATTAATATTTTGTAAAATTTTAAATAGAAGCGATTTTTTTACCTTTATTTTTAAAATCATCGCTATCAACCATATTATTATGAGTACACTTTCAGGTAAACACCAATTTGGGGAATTAGATGAAAAAAGAGTCACTTTTGTTGAAAAAGGGATTTCTAAAGAAAGAGCAGATTTTTTACAATCTTTATTAAAACACAATGGGTTTGAAGTGCTGATAGCCGAAGATAAGAAAAAAACTGAGGATGATC
>JADZFW010000013.1 GCA_020854235.1 Flavobacteriaceae bacterium | reverse complement strand
CTGATGGATACCAATCAAGCTTTTAAAAGAGCTTTGAACATATCTAGTGTTCCCTATGTGATCATCGTTAAAAACGGAAAAATTGTCTATACCCATTCCGGATATACGCCAGGTGGTGAAAAGGAATTGTATACTAAATTAAAATCATTGTAAGTTTTACCCTCGATTTTTTTAATTTGGAAACCTGATGTAGTTTATAAAATATCTTATCAAACGGAAAAGTATATCGACTTTTCATTGAACATGATTAACACCAATTTATGTCAAAAAAATTACCCATTCTCTTCCTTTTTTTATCTTTTAATTTTTGGGCTCAAACAGAAGAATCATTCAATTTGGGTTTTGAATCCAATGCTCAATATTATGTAGATGATCAAGTTACCGGAGATTTTACAGCTTCCGATCGGTTTCGTTCCAATAGTTATTTGAAAGCCGAATACCTTGTTCAAAACTTTACTTTTGGAATTCAAGTTGAAGGCTATGCTCCTCAGGCACTTCTAAACTATTCTCCTCAATACAATGATCCAATAAATATAGGATTGTATTATGCACAATTCAAAAACGATAAATTGGATATTACCCTTGGTCATTTCTATGAGCAATTTGGAAACGGTTTGGCACTCAGAAGTTGGGAAGATCGTCAATTGGGAATCAACAACGCCATTAGGGGTATCAAATTGAAATATAAACCTACTGAAAACATCAGTTTAACAGGCCTTTTTGGCAACCAAAGAGTTGGTTTTAAAGTATCTGAAGGCGAATTGTTTGGATTGGATACACAATTTGATATGCCTCAAATGTTTAAAAGTGAAAACACTTCCGGTTCTATCGGATTCAGTTACGTCGGTAGATATCAGGAAAATGAATCTGATAATCCTGATTTTAAAAAGCTTACTTCTGCTTTTTCAGGTAGACTTCAAATGAATGTTCATAATTTTTCAACCGGATTGGAAGGTGTTGTCAAAATGGATGATGCGTATGTTGAAAATGGAACACTCTATTCCGACAAATTATTTAAAGGGAATGCTTTACAATTCAATTTGGGATATTCCCAAAAAGGATTGGGTATCAATGCAACATTGAGACGTTTGGAAAATATGAATTTTTATTCGGAAAGAGAAGCTTTGGGAAATACCTATAATGAACTCATCGTAAATTATATTCCTGCTTTAACCAAACAACACGATTATTCACTCGCCAATATGTACGTCTATCAATCTCAACCAGGTATAAGTTTTAATCCATTGGAGAAAGCCGGAGAAATTGGTGGGCAAATTGATTTGTTTTTTAATCTTAAAAAAGACACGCCATTAGGTGGAAAATACGGTACTAAAGTCTCTGTAAATTTTGCCAGTTGGTATGCCTTGAAAGCCGATTTTATTTCGGAATATCAAAGAGTTGATGTTGGCTTTTTGGAAGCTGGAGAACATTATTTTTCAGATATGAGTTTGGAAGTAAGAAAGAAATTGTCTCCCAAAGTTTCAGGAATTTTAACTTTTTTACACGGCAATTACAACAAGAAATATGTGGAAGAAACCTATGGTTTTGTAAAATCCAATGTAGCAATTGCAGAAACCACGATACAAACGAGTGAAAAGACTTCTTTGCGAATAGAAGCACAGCATTTATGGACTCGAGATGATAAAAAGAATTGGGCTGCTGCTACGATGGAATTCAATGCCAATACGCATTTGTCTTTTTTTGCAACCGATTTGTACAATTATGGGAATGAGGATTTAAACCATCGGGATCACTATTATTTATTGGGAGGTAGTTATTCCAAAGATCGCACGAGAATTGCTTTGAGTTATGGTCGTCAAAGAGGCGGTATATTATGTGTAGGTGGTGTATGCCGTGAAGTTCCGCCAGCCAGTGGTTTAACCCTTAATATAACGACTTCATTATAATGAAAAAAGTATGGTTCATAGGGTTGTTTTTCTTTCTTTCGCATAGTCATGCGCAAGTAGAAGCCTATGACTTGGGAACGGTTGTGAACAATTTTACGGCAACCGATACCGAAGGAAATACTTTTGATTTATATGAACAATGTAATGCGGGTAAATATGTTTTTATCAAATTTTATCTCAGCACTTGCAGCTATTGTCAATACATCACCCCGTTTTTCAATGAGCTATACGAAAAATACGGATGCAATAGTGGCGATTTAACTTGTATTTCTGTCAACGGTTTTACGAACAATGCCGGTGTTGTGAGTTTTGAAGACTCGTATTCAGGTGGGTTTAGTCACCCTACCTCTATCAGTACCGACGGAGGCAGTGTCAATATCATCAATAGGTTTAATCCCAATAGTTATCCAACGGTTTGCATCATCGCACCCGATAGAACCATTGTAAATTTGAATATTTGGCCTATTTCGGGATTGGAAGATTTAGAAAATGCATTTCCAGTAGGATTTAATCCTAATCAACAAGCTTGTGCATTGAACCAAGAAGATTGGCAGAATAGTGATGAATGGTTTATTACCAATCCGATTAGAAACCAAGTTTTACACATTAATTCTAAAAATGAAGAAATGCTAAAAATTCAAATTTTCAATTTACAAGGTAGTATAGTTCAGGAATATGAAACGATGACCAATCTTGATTCCCCTATCAATTTAAATTCGGGAATTTATTTTTTACAGATTCAATCTGAAACAAAAATCAATTTACGCCAAATAATAGTTCAATAGTAATCCCATATAATCCTTTAATAATGAAACAAATTTTACTTTTTTTCGCTTTAAGTCTTACTTTTACCTTCAATGCACAGATATTGGTAAGCAATAATTTTAACACTGACTTAGGTTGGACAGTTATTCATACTACTGGTTCTTCAACTAATGCAGGTTGGACTCGTGTTACTACCGGTTCAGCACCATCATGTTTACCATACGCAGGAGCAGGAATGGCAAAATTTGCATCGTATGACATTGCTGCAAATAATGCTTATACTTTATTGTCACCATTAGTATCATTTACAGGCGAAACCTACAGAATAAGGTTTAAAATGTACCGAGATGGAGGGTATTCTACAGATGCCGATAATGTCAAAGTATATTATAAAACAACAACAACTGAAACAGGAACTTTGTTAGGTACTGTCAATCGTTCAATGTCACTTTCTCCTGTTGTGAGTGCTGAAGGATGGTATGAATATAGTTTCAATTTGCCTGCAGCTTTTACAGGCGATAAATACATAGGTTTTTTAGCAACTTCAAAATATGGTAATAATATATACGTTGATGAAATCATTGTAGAAAAAATCCCAACATTAAATGTAGAACTTGTTAATCACAATGTGAATGAGTTTGTTTTAAATGGAAATGTTAGTATAGGTGGATCTGTTAAAAATCAGGGATTGACTGCGATCAATTCTTTTGACGTTAATTGGTCGGTCGATGGTGGAACGGTTTATTCTACGAGTATTACAGGTCAAAATATAGCTCCTGGAACATCTTACAATTTTTCACATCCAACAACTTGGAATGCAATTGCAGGACAACATACATTAAATTTAACTATAAGTAATATCAATGGAAATCCATCGGATGATATAACTATTGATAATTCCTTATCCTCATTAATATATGTTGCTTCAAATCATACAGCTAAAATGCCATTGTATGAAGAATTTACTAGTTCAACTTGTGGTCCATGTGCCTCTTTCAATTCGAGTTTTTTTAACTCATTTATGACCTCACATCCAAATGATACTAATATTTTAAAATATCAAATGAGCTGGCCTGCTCCTGGTGATCCATATTATACAGCAGAAGGTGGTGTAAGAAGAGCATATTATGGAGTTTCAGGTGTACCATCTTTGTTTGGTGGTGGAAAAAATGTGGCAACTTCCTCAACTGATGTTAATACTGCACTTTCTACTGAATCTTCTGAAAATGCTTATTTTATTATCAATGCCACTCATTTGATAGTTGGGAATACACTTAAGGTTAATGTGGAAGTGACTCCTTATCTAACAGGGACTTTCAAATTACATATTGCTGTAATTGAAAACACTACTTCAGAAAATGTCAGTTCAAATGGAGAGACTTCATTCAAAAATGTTATGATGAAAATGTATCCCGATGCTTCAGGAACTACTGTTAATTTTGTCAATGGTAGCGATTATTCTCTTGAAATAACTCAAGATTTGTCCTCTACAAATGTTGAAGAAATGAGTGATTTGAGAGCAGTCGTTTTTATCCAATATGATAATAGTAAAAAAATAATGCAATCAACTTATACTGTTGCCGAAGTGGTTGGAGTAAATGAAATTTTCAATTCAGTAAGTGTTTATCCAAACCCTACAACTGGTTTGATAAATATAAATTCCGATAGAACTTTGTCAGTTGAAGTTTCAGATGTGTTAGGCAAAAAAGTATTTGAACAAAATCAAATTCAAAATCAAAACGTACTTGATCTTTCCGGATTAGAGAATGGGGTTTATATAATGAATGTAACCGATGGACAACTTACAGGTTCCAAAAAAATAATCATCAGTAAATAATGAAAACAATTATTTTATTTTTTGTATTCTCTTTGAGTCTTTATACTCAAGCTCAATTTACGATTCAATCCGGTAGTACTGTTATTACATCAGGACATGTGTTTACCTATAACACAATTGATTATCCGGCAAGTAAATTGGCATTGACTATTACAAATAATTCAACAGAAACCAAACAATATTTGATTAAAGTTGAAGATTTAATCAATACAACCGGAGATGTATTTCAGGTTTGTATCAATGTTTGTTATATTGATATTGAAATTGGTAATACCTATCCGTTAAGAAGTGATAATGTTGATGTAATATTGACTGCAGGAGCATCAACTGCAAATAATCAAATCTATTTATTGAATATGGATACCGGCAATGGGACTTTCCCCATGGATCATGTATTTAGGATTTATGAAGTTGATTCAGAAGGTAATGAAATTGGAACTCCTTTCTTCTTTACGTATCGTTATGACCCAGGAGCAATTATTTCAATTGAAGAATCATTTAATCATTCAACTTCAGTTTTCCCTACATATAGTCATGACTTGATATATGTACAGGCACAAGAAAGAGTTAAATCATCGGTGTTTGATTTACAAGGGAGAATGCTCTTATCCAATTCTTTTCAATCCGATCCAACAATTGATTTGAGCTCATTTGCCAATCAAGTATATATTTTGGTTGTTGAAAATGAAAAAGGGGAAAAATTTACCCAAAAGGTTTTCAAAATTTGAGTGACAAATAAGTTCTCATAAAAAAACCCTCCAAGTGGAGGGTTTTTTTATATCTTAACTTTAAAATTACTGACTACTGGTAAATAATCTTATTTCTTCTCTATCAATTCCAATTTCTCAGCAAAATACTCGGCAAAATCCCGCATGGTTGCGGTCATTTTTTCGTCATTGGTAGCGCGATGAAAAGTATCGGCAAGGGAAAGTAACGTTTGATAGAAAAAGAATTTCATATCATCTACCGGCATGTCTTTGGTCCACAAGTCCATCTTGAGGGTTTCTTTTTGTTTGTGATCCCATACAGATAATAAAAAGGCTTTGGATTCTTGTTTGTCAACACCACCATCCACTGCCGACCATTCTAGTTTTTCGGGAATTTTATTTTCGTCCAAGATGACTTTTAATACGATTTCTGAAGTGTGTTTTGTTGCCATTATTTCTTTGGTTTGTATTTGGAACGGTTAAAAATATCGATAGGTGGAGTCGCCATCATTTCCGGTAGACTAATTTGATTATAGGTCATATAACTTTTGACAATTTGCCATCCTATCCATATGCCGGTTTGTCCCGGACTTTCTATATCCGATTCTATGTAAAATTTACTAAAAGGTGCCGGATCTATGAAGCGTTGTAATAAATCTCTATCCGAATTGTAAATATATTCCTTTTCCATGAAATATTGCCACATGTAAAACTCGTTGTTTTGTACCCATTCCAAATGGGTATCGGTATAACCCATAATCGCTGCTTCCGATAATTCGGGTAAAAACTGCTGTACGGCATATTTCATCTTGCCTTGTGCAATGATACGCTCTACAAACATTCTATAGGCAATCTCGGGACTGGTTTGATAGGCAATTGCCGTAGCAACATCAATCGAAATGCGATTGGGTTCAAAGTTTTTCTGAATGTATGCCGGCGCATCGGCATAGTAAATTTTGGATTTACCCAAATAGGTATCTAAGGCTATAAACAACAAACTATCAGCATAAAAAACTTGATTTTCAACATCGAGATTGGATACCATGGTGATGATTTCAGGCTCTTTAAATGTTGGGTAATAGTACTTAACGTGTTTGAATAAGTTGTTCAACTCCTTTTTTTCTTTTTTAAAATCTCCAAATACTTTTTGAGTTTCCTGATACAATTCTTGGAATATGGTATCATTTTTATAAGCCAACCAATCACTTGCCGTTCTACCTTCTGGAAATAACAGCGGATAAGTTGCCATTATTTGAGGCAGCGTTTGCTCGTTGGCTTCTCCAAATATTTGATCAAAGCGGAGTACTTTTACTTCGGCTTTTATTTCGGAAACATCCACCTCATTTTTAGATTCGGGTTTGCAAGAAACCAAAAGGATTAGGGTAAAAAGTAAGAGATACGTATATTTAAAAATAATTCGAAACATAATTTGGAATTTGTGTTGCAAAGAAACGAAATTATGTTTTATTTTGAACCTTATTTGATTTTAGATTTTGCTTTCTAATTTCAAATTTCTAACTTCTAATTTCTAACTTCTAATTTCATATATGCAAACACAAAAAATAGCCGAACATATAACCCAATGGTTGAAAGTATATGCTGAACAAGCACATCAAAATGGATTTGTTATCGGGGTATCGGGTGGTATTGATTCGGCGGTTACGGCTACTTTATGTGCCCAAACAGGTTTCCCGGTTTTGTTGTTGGAAATGCCCATACATCAAGCCGAAAACCAAGTGAGTCGGGCGCAGGAACTCATCAACCAATTACAAGCGCAATATCCTCAAGTTACTTCCAAAAGGGTTGAATTGACTCCGGTTTTTGAAGCCTTTAAAGAGGCAGGTAGGATGGATGCCAACGAACCCAATCTCAGTTTGGCATTGGCCAATACGCGAGCCCGTTTGCGGATGACTACCTTGTATTATTACGCCGGTTTGCATCGTTTACTCGTAGCCGGAACCGGAAATAAAGTTGAAGATTTTGGTGTAGGTTTTTATACCAAATACGGTGATGGTGGTGTTGACTTGAGTCCCATAGCCGATTTGATGAAATCGGAAGTGTATAAATTGGCACAGTTTCTCCAAGTGCCCGAGAGCATTCAAAAAGCAGCCCCAACCGATGGTTTGTTTGGTGACAACCGTACCGATGAAGACCAATTGGGAGCCAGTTATGACGAACTCGAATGGGCTATGCATGCAGTAGCAGATGGACATAAATCCGAAGATTTTACAGAAAGAAAAAAAGAAGTTTTTGATATTTTCACCCGTCTCAACAAAGCCAACCAACACAAGATGTTGCCTATACCAGTTTGTGAAATACCTAGAGAATTTAAATAGGTTCAATAGAACAAAAAAAAAGATGTCCGCAAAGACATCTTTTTTCTAATTTCTAATTTCTAATTTCTAATTTTCAGAATTAGGCGATTGGTGTTTTACCACTTCTTTTTTAGGACCTCTGGGTTCACGTGGTAAAGCGGCCTTGCGGGAAACTTTTTCCTTACGTGTTCTAGGATCGATTCCGAGGTATTTCACATCAAATTCGTCACCCATGTTGACTACATCGGTTACGTTTTCGGTGCGTTCCCAAGCCAATTCAGATACGTGTAACAATACTTCATTGCCTGGTGCATCCAAATATTCAACTACAGCTCCAAAGTCTAAGATTTTAATCACTTTAACTCGGTAGATACCGTCAATTTGCGGTTTGAATAACATAGAATCGATTTTGGCCAATACGGCATCAATACCGGCTTGGTTGGTTCCTAATATTTCAACTACACCTTGTTCGTCTACTTCGTTGATAACGATTGTACATCCGGTAACTTTTTGTAATTCTTGAATTACTTTACCACCTGGACCAATCAAGGCACCGATAAAGCTTCCCGGAATGGTACGGGTAATGATTTTCGGAGCATGTGGTTTTACATTGGCATTGGGTTGAGCAATTGTTTCAGTTATGATTCCTAAGATGTGCATACGACCGTCACGAGCTTGATTCAAGGCTTTGATCAAAATATCATAAGGCATGCCTTTTACTTTGATGTCCATTTGACAAGCGGTGATACCATCGGTAGTACCGGTTACTTTAAAGTCCATATCTCCCAAATGATCTTCATCACCCAAGATGTCGGAAAGTACGGCAAATCTTCCGGTTTTGTCATCGGAAATCAATCCCATGGCAATACCCGAAACCGGTTTGATCATTTGAATACCGGCATCCATCAAAGCCATAGTTCCGGCGCAAACCGTTGCCATAGAAGAGGAACCATTGGATTCTAAAACTTCAGAAACCACGCGAATGGTATAAGGACAATCGGCGGGAATCATATTGGTCAAAGCTCTTTGAGCTAAGTTTCCATGACCTACCTCACGACGGGAAGTACCTCTTAAAGGCATGGCTTCTCCGGTTGAGAAAGGAGGGAAGTTATAGTGCAAATAGAATTTTTCTTCACCTTGGAAAGAAGGCATATCGATTTGGTTGGCTTCTCTCGAAGTTCCCAAAGTAACGGTTGCCAATGCTTGTGTTTCACCTCTGGTAAAGATAGAAGAACCGTGTACGGAAGGCAAGTAAGCCACTTCGCACCAAATAGGACGGATTTCGGTAGTTTTTCTACCATCCAATCTCAAGCCTTCGGATAATGTCAATTCTCTGACCGCTTCTTTTTCTACTTTGTAGAAATAGTTTTTGATCAAAGATTCGTTTTCTGCTTTTTCTTCATCGGTAAAGGCAGCCAAAACTTCTTCTTTGATGGCGTCAAATGCATCACTGCGTTCGTGTTTGCTGCTACCTGCTTTGGCGATAGCGTAAATTTTATCATAAGCCAATTCGCGAACTTTAGCTGCAATTTCTTCACTTGATGGAGCGATTGCGTATTCACGGGTTGGTTTTTTACCAAATGCTTCAGCCAGTCTTACTTGTGCTTTACAATGCGCTTTGATGGCATCGTGCGCAAAGCGGATGGCTTCTACCATTTCTTCTTCAGAAATTTCTTTCAATTCACCTTCCACCATCATGACAGAATCTTCGGTTGCCCCGATCACCATATCGATATCGGAGATTTCCAATTGTTTTTGGCTGGGATTGAGAATGAATTTACCGTCGATACGTCCTACTCTTACTTCAGATACAGGAGCTTCAATCGGAATATCCGATAATTGGATAGCAGCAGAAGCAGCTAAACCTGCCAATGCATCGGGCATGACGTTTTCATCGTGAGACATCAATTGGATCATCACTTGTGTTTCAAAGCGATAATCAGATGGGAACAACGGACGCAATACGCGGTCTACAATACGCATGGTCAATACTTCCCCATCACTAGGACGCGCTTCTCTTTTGAAGAAACCACCCGGATAACGACCGGCAGCCGCAAATTTTTCACGGTAGTCTACGGTCAATGGAAAGAAATCGGCAGTTGTAGGTTTGTAAGAAGAAACCACGGTACATAATAACATGGCGTCTCCCATTTGAACCACTACAGAACCATGGGCTTGTTTGGCTAATTTTCCGGTTTCGATAGAAATCGTTCTACCGTCACCTAGGTCAATGACCTCTTTAAATACTTTTGGTATCATTTTTTTGATTTTTATCCCTGCCTTGAGTGGCTAAGGAGTTTATTAAACATTTTGGTACTTTTTTTTGTGTCGAAAGAAGGTTCCAATGAAAAGTTTAATAACGCTTTAATTGTG
>JADZFW010000012.1 GCA_020854235.1 Flavobacteriaceae bacterium | reverse complement strand
TCAAGTTGAGAAATTATTCTGAGGCTTTGGTAATACAAAAGACTTTATACCAAGAGGATCCATTTGAAGCTCAGGATTTACTTCAAATTTATTTTCTTATGCAAGACAAGGAAAATGGATTGAATATACTAAGACAAGTAGATAAAAATGCTATTTATGTTGAAAATCTAAAGTTTTATCGCAATTATTTTGACCCTGAAACCAAAGTAGAAATTGATTCTCAATCAGATTCGGATGCCATTTTTCCCGTTCAATCAGAAGTTAAAACGGATGATATTCAAAAAGTTGATTTTCCAACTCAACTTCAGACACTTCAACAATTGCAAAAAGAAAAAAACTTTACTATTTTATTAAAACAAAGTTCTGATGTTTTGGATCTCAATCCAACCCAACCTTTAGTATATTGGTATAAAGGTTTGTCTCAAAATGCCTTAAAGAAATATCAGGATGCAATTACCACATTGGAAAACGGATTGGATTTTGTTTTTGATGACAATGAACTTCTCCTCAAATTATATGAAGAATTAATTATTGCACACACCGAAATGGGTAATACGGCAAAAGCAAATCAATACAAACAATTGGTACAAAAATTGAAGTAAAGAATGGCTCCAAATTGACAAACCATTCCAAAACCCAGCATTACATGAACAGATATTTTATAATCATTTTTTTTCTAGTATTTTCATTGAGTTCCTGTAAAACTTTGAAAACACCTACTTCAGTTCCTGAACCAGTAATAGTGAAAAAAGTAGAAACGAGTCAAGCGGCACTTGCACATCAAAATGCCAACTTTAATCAAACCACATTAGAAGCTAAAATTGAGGCCCATTATGACGATGGTGAAACCAGTCAGAGTTTAACAGTGAAGTTGAGAATTGAAAAAGATAAAACGATTTGGATGAGTGGTACTATTCTAGGTATTCCGATGGCCAAAATTTTGATTACGCCCAACAGAATTCAATACTATGAGAAAATTAACAAAACTTATTTTGATGGAGATTACAGTTTGTTTCAACAAGTTTTTGGGGTTGAAATGAATTTTGAACAATTTCAAAATCTGTTGTTAGGCCAAGCATTTTTTGATTTAAATACCGGTGTTGTAGAAACCAAAACCAACTCGCAGTCGTTTCTTTTAACGCCAATTGAGCAAAATCCAAAATTTGATATGTTTTATAGGGTTAATCCCAAACACTTCAAATTGGACAGTCAAGAGGCAAAATTGCCCAATCAAGAAGAACTTTTTGTTACTTATCCTGAATATCAGAATATTGACGGACAAAATATTCCAGCTCAAATTAAAATTGAATCCAATCAAAAGAATCAAATAACCAAAATATTTTTAGATATTCGCCAAGTGGAATTGGGTAAAAAATTGAATTTTCCTTTTGAAATTCCCGATGGATACGAAAAACTGAATTTTGACAGTATAAAAAAATAAACAATGTCTTTTAAGAATCTATTTTATATTGCATTTACCATTTTTCTGGTTCATACCGGCAGCTTAAACGCACAACAAACCGACCAAAAAAAACTAGAAGCCAAAAGAAAAGCGCTGAAAGAAGAGATAAATAAAATCAAAACCTATATCGATAAAACGCAAAAAAAGGAAACCAATCTCAGCACACAAGTACAGGATTTAAATCAAAAAATTACGACTCGTCAACAACTCATCAACACCATAGATAGTGAAGTGGACGAAATGAATCGCATCATTTCCAAAAAAACATCGGAAATTAACTTGGTTGAAAAGGATTTGAATGTTATCAAAAAGGATTACGCTGATATGGTTTACAAATCCTATAAAAATAGAAACGCCGATAATCAATTGTTGTTTTTATTATCATCAGAAAGCGTTCAACAAGGCTATTTGCGCTTTCAATATTTAAAGCAATATTCCCAATATCGTAAAAAACAAGCTGAAGTCATTCAAAAAAAATCCAAAAAACTACAAACATTAATCGATAGTTTGAAAGTAAAAAAGGATTTGAAGGAAAGTATGTTGGATGATAAAAAAGTGGAACAAGCTCAAATGGAGGTTGAGAAACTCAAGCAAGTCGAGTTGGTTAAAAAGTACCAAAAACAAAAAAAAGAATATGTTGCCCAAGTCAAGAAAAAGCAAGAAGAAGAAAAACTTTTGAATGATCAGATTGAGAATTTGATTAAAGAGGCCATTAAAAAATCAACACAGACTAAAACCAATACTACTAAATCGACCACCAAAACAACTACAACTACCACTAAAAAGGAAACTACACCAGTCAAAACTCAAAAGAATGAATTCACTTTGGCCCCCGAAGCCAAAGCTTTAGCTGGACAGTTTTCTGCCAATAAGGGTAAATTACCTTGGCCGGTTGAAAAAGGTCTAGTAACCGTCAGATTTGGAAAACAACCCGATCCTATGGATTCCAAACTAACCATAGAAAGTAGTGGTGTGAGAATAGCAACTGCCGAAAATCAAAAGGCGAGAGCAGTTTTTGAAGGAAAAGTTATGGCTATCCAAAAAAATCCACAAAACGGGATTCTTTCAGTGTTAATCCAACATGGTAATTATATTACCGTATATGCCAATTTGAAAAGTGTTTCGGTTGCTAAAGGAGATCAGGTGAAAATAAAGCAAAATATTGGCACTGTTCACACCGATAATGTAACCGGTAAAACCATTCTCAAATTCCAAATTTGGCAGGATGATCAAAAACTAGATCCTTCTGGATGGATTGATGGAATGTAATGATATTAAATACTCAAATTCCAATATCTGAAAATCTGCCAAGCCCTAAGCATGGTATTGAGTCAAATTTCCAAAGTACATCTTTACATTTATTGGAATAAGAAACAAGTCTTTTAATTTGGTGCTGTTTTTTATTTAGTATTAGGCTTAAAAAAAGCTATTCAAACAACTTTTTTAACTCAGTAGCTTCACTAGGTAACATTCTTTTGGATAAAACCAAACTCAACTGTTTGCGGCGCAAAGCAGCATCATATCTTTCTTTTTCCAAGTCAGTTTCGGGAATGATTTGTGGTATGACTTTGGGTTTTCCATTTTCATCTACGGCAACAAATGTGTAAATTCCTTCACTAGCAATCGTTCTTTTTCCTGAAGTTCTTTCCTCTATCCAAACGTCGACAAATACTTCCATAGAGGTACTAAACGCTCTTGAAACTTTGGCTTCAACCGAAATAACACTTCCTACCGGAACCGATTTTTCAAAAGCAACATGATTGACGGATGCTGTTACAACAATACTTCTGGAATGTCTTCTTGCGGCAATACTACAAGCCCTATCCATGCGGGCTAATAATTCTCCTCCAAACAAACTATTCAAAGGATTGGTTTCTCCCGGCAAAACGATATCGGTTAATATAGTTAAAGATTCCTGAGCCGTCTTGGGTTGTAATATTTCCATTTATGAAAGAATACTTGAAAAGTGATTATTTACTAAAAATCCAAGCTTCAGAATCTTGTAAACTAATTTTTTCCAAAGCTTTTTCGGCTTCATTCCATGAACTGTATAAGTCATATGAAACCAAATTGACATCACTGGTTTTATTTACGATGATTGCATTGTTATATCCTTTACCCCTCAATTCTTTAACCAAATCAATTGCATTTTTTGAATCTTTGAATACGCCTGCAATGACATAAAATCGAGTAGCATTTGGATTTGTATTTTCAGCTTTGGTTTTGGTTGGTGTGGTAAAGGTTTGGGTAACAGTCGGGGTGGTCACATTCTGTTTTGCGACCGGATTTGTCACCGGATTGGTTTGATTGGTCTGAGTAGGCGTTGTTTTGACATTTTCAGGTTTCAACTGCACTTGTACTTTTGTTGAATCCAAGGCATTTTCATTGGGAAAAATGGTATCTAATGCTGTATTTCGGATTACTTTTAGGGTAACAGATCTTAAAGGTGTTTCCACTTCAAAAATAGCTTCTTGAATGTGTTTCAAAATCATGATATCCTGAGATTCCTGCATCTCTTGTACCTTTTTAAATGAGGCATTGTTTTCAATGATTTGTTGCACAAAAAACCAGCCAATTGCAAAAACCAAAGCAAAAATAGATCCGTATTGTAAAAAGGAAACCCAACCTCTTTGTGCTTGTTTTTTTCTTTTTTTAGGTTTTGGTACTGCGACAATAGGTTCGTTTTCAATGATTCCCATTGGCATTTGTTCCGATTCAACTCTTTCCACTTCGGGCATTTCAATTTCGGTCAAGCCAAATGAATCTGTAAGAAAATTGGACTTAATATTGGGTTCAAATCTGATTTTCCCAAAAGTGTCCATGGAGAAAACTCCAATTTCAGCCAATTCCAAATCTTGTTTCTTCAATTTTTCCCGCCATTCATCTACTTCAAATTGGATATAATTTTGAGCCGATTCAAGAGAAAGATGATCTACCGATGCAATATAATTGGCTAATAATCCGTCACTATTCGTCAACTGAGCATTAAAACTCAATTTTTTGGAAGGAGGAGAAAAAGTGTGATTGTCGGGGTCAATTCTAGCCGAAACGGTATGGGTGAGTAATCCTCCAAACCCTGGGATGATGACACACTCATGTCGATATAACAAATCTCGGATGTATTGGGCTAACATGACATTAATTTTAGGGATGAAAAGACAAAATTAAGTTTTTTTTTTGAGTTTTCAACAATCGTATTCATATTGTTAATAACGCTTTTTAGAATCTTGATATTTATGCCTCCGTTTCGTCTATTAATTCGTTTAAATCACTCAAATGCAATCGTAAAGCATGGATGGAAATGGTAATTTCCCAAAATGAAATTCCCAATGAAATCATCAATGAAAACAAACTGATTCCAAATAGTAAAACCCCCAAAAATTGCAATTGGAGAAATATAAAAAGCATGGCAAATACCGATAGGAACAAACTCATCACGCCAAATAATTGCATGGCTCGAATAAGGGACAATCTCAAATTGAGATTTTTGAGTTCCAAAAGTATGCTCTTGGTTTTGGTGTGATGGTAACTCTGTTTTAATCCTCTCACGATTTGAGCAATCGTTAAAAACCTATTGGTAAAGGCCAATAATATCAACGAAGTGGCAGAAAATAACAAGGCAGGTGTTTCAATATGAATTTGCATATTATGGAATATTTTGACTTAATTTAATTTTATACTTTTTGGAAACATAGCTGTTTATATTTCTAACAACCGATGTTATTTAAAAAACTCATTTAAGGTGTTTCGGTAAATTCTTGATATAAAAAATCATTGTAAGGAAAACGGGTAATGTGAATTTCTTTAACCGTTTCATAAACCAAATCTTTAAAATCCTCCAAATTATCTTTTTCCAATGCAGAAATAAATATTGCTTTATCTCGACCCTTATTCAGATATGTTTTTTTCCATTCATCCAAAGAGTAATATGCTTTGGTTTTCTCAGTGACCAAATCATCCTCATCTATGGTCAAATGGTTGTATGCATCGATTTTATTAAACACCATGATGGTAGGTTTATCGGCGCTCTGAATTTCCTGCAAAATCGTATTTACCGATTGGATGTGATCCTCAAAACTGGGATGCGAAATATCAACAACATGTAACAACAAATCGGCTTCGCGTACTTCATCCAAAGTCGATTTGAACG
>JADZFW010000011.1 GCA_020854235.1 Flavobacteriaceae bacterium | reverse complement strand
GTGAGTGAAAATGAAGACGGTTACAAAGGTGTGGATTATGCCCGATTGGTGCCGCTTTTATTGGAAAGCATCAAAGAACAACAAAAGCAGATTGAGGTGTTGGAGAAAAGGATTGAGGCGTTGGAAGAGAAATAAATTAGCAGATTAGCAAATTAGCAAATTAGTATATTAAAAAATGAAGAAATCAATTTTAACGTTAGTGTTATTCCTGATAGTAGTTTGCGTTTTGGGGCAAACCACTCCAAAATCCCAAAAGGAGAAAGAGCAAGCCCAAATGGAGCAAATGATGATACAAGCTATGAAACAAGAAGACATGAGCCAATCTGAGATTGATGAAGCCATGAAAGAATATCGAACCATGATGCCGGTGGTGGAGGAAATGAAAGAAAGCGGCATGAAAGCCAATTCTTACAGTAGTGAAATTAGTTTACCAATTAAACAAACGAAACTTTTGACCAATTTACCGGTATTGACCAACCAAGAATTGGCAAAACAATATGTTACGACTCTATCAAACGAAGCATTTGCCAAAATACCAACTGAAATTAAAAATAAAGCAGATCAAATCTGGACTGAAAACCACTACAGTAAAGACACCGGAATGCTATTATTCATGAAAGGCGAACGCAAAGCTGCTGTCTATATTTCATTGAAAATTGCTGCCAAATTTCCGGAAGATAATTTGGTCAAAAACAACTTGGCTTTTGTATTAGCTCAATCCGGTTATCCGCAAAAAGCCATTCCATTGCAACAACAACTATATAATCAATACAAGGACGACCATACTGCCAATAATCTTGGACAGAGTTTCTTGGCATTAGGAGATGTGGAAAATGCCAAAAAATACTTCACATTTGGATTGGTTGTAAATCCCTATCATTTTGAAATGAATTGTGGCATGGGACTTATAGAAGCTGAAAAAGGTGACCCTATCAAAGCAAATCAATACATCAAAAAAGCTTTGCAAAAAGGATACAGTCCATTTGCCGAGGAATTAGCCAAAAAAACCAAACTGAAACTCACTTTTGAGGAAATCGACAAACCTGAAGTTCCCGAATATTTCAACGCCTATAAATTCAAACCGATTCGAGCAACCGATAATTGGCAGGAGGTATCACAAGTATTAGCTGAACGAGAAGCTCTGACTGAACTTCACAGACTATGGTATCAAAAAAGAGAAGAATCAACCACAAATTCAGAAACGGAAGATCTTGCAAAAATCTCTAAGGAACACCTCGGTTTGGTATACAATCCATTTGCTAAAAAAGCATTGTTTATGATCAAATTACTAGGAGAAGACCAAATCCAACAGCTCTCAACCCGAAAAATCATGACTCTTTACTTAGAAAAAGAAAATGACTTAAGAAATGACTACAATCAAAAATTGGACAATATGTACCAAAACACCAGTTATGATAATGCTGCAGAGGAATGTGAAGTAAAAGTACAATATACCCAAACGTATTTATCGGAATCCAAACTAAATCACGAAGCAGCAGAAAGAGCCATTCTTCCCAAATATTACGACTGGATCAATCAATCTTTGTATTGGAACGCTTTTTTGCAATCTGGTGATGCTTATCAGGTGACTTATGTGGGCTATGTTCATGATTTTATTGGCCGATTACAATCCTTTGACGAATTACAAAACCTATATCCAACACCTGAACGAATTTCAGTTACCTGTAAAGATTATGAAAAGGATTTGGAAGCAATAAAAGCTCTAGAAGTAAAGGAAGCTAGCCCAAACTGTCCGTTGAACATCAAATTTAAATCCGAACTCGCTGATTTCAAAGTGAATTGTAAAGGTTATGAAATAGAAGGTGGTGAACTGGCAAAAATCTCCTTTGAAAAAGATACTCAGACAGGTGAATTCCAGATTGCTTTTGGAATGGGTATTGATGCAGATATAAATTTCTTATCTGTAGGTGCCAAAGGCATGATGTACATGCGTTTTGATAGTAATTTTTCACCTGTTGATATGGGTGGACTTGGAGAAGCAGGTATTGAAGCCCAATTAGGCATTATCAATGTAGAAGAAAAACTTAAAGGTACAATGGGAATTGGCAGCATCAATTTAGATGCCATTCATCATGGAGAAGAAATTAAAATTTTTAGTGCAGATGCTACCAAAGACAGTCGCGATGAGGATGCGGCAATTAAACCTATGGGAAAATGATTAATGTTTCAAGTTTATCGTTTTTTGTTTCAGGTTTGAATAAGCATCAAATCGGAAGTGCAGGTTTTACGATGAGTTGCATGTAAAACTCTCCACTTTTAAGGTTTATTTATATTTTCCAATGTATTATAATCTAAAATTATATTTAAAATAGTATAAAATGAATAAATTTTTCATAATCATCGCATTAGGATGTATTCATTGGGTGCAAGCTCAAAATAAATCTTATGAAAACGAAGTCATTGGCTGGAAAAAAGTCTACAACTTTACTCCGGCAACCAAAGCTTTTTCTGTCGATGAAAAAACCTATTCTTCAACACAAATTAGCATCGCCGGAGAAATAGCCAATTGGATGCAAATGAGTTATACACCAAAAGGTGCCTTGGGTGACGTAAAAAAAACCGTATTGCCCAAATTAGGATTGTATAATTCGTATGTAAAAGTACTTCCACACAGTTATGGTGCAGTAGTATATTCATATACTTTTCTAATAAAAGATGCCCAAAACAAATGGACAAATGAAACTTCTCATGCAAACCAATGGCGTATTGTAGCAAATGAAGTTCCTAATGCAGATTATTATGGAATTCCCTTTTTAAATTCAGACAAAGAATTTTACTTTATCCTTCCTGTATCGGAAGAGATAAGATGGGACAATATGCAAGAAAACACCGAAAACCACCCTATTTTAAAGAAATATTACAATAAAACACTTCCTGATTTTGGAGGAGCCAGCAATGCAAAACTCGTTATAATGAGTAAAGATAATATATTTCCATTTCAACAATTAAACATTGGAGAAGTTTTGACATTAACAGAAAAATCGTTGTCTAATTGGTTTGAAATTGAAAAAAAGAAAATAGCTGAAGCCAATCAATATCCTGCTAATAAAAACTTGTATAAAACTTACGAATTTGATTTAAATCAAGCAACTGAAAAAGTTACTGCAGCCAAAAACTTTCTCAAACAATTGAAAACCAAATACCAAAACAAACTCACCGATGCTGCTTATATAAATAATGGGAAATTTGATCTCATAGATTTGGTAAATCAATACGACATTTTTTCAGGAAATGAAACAACATTGCTTCCAAAGTATTTTCCGGTATATAAAATCAAACCCGAATTCTTAGCAAAATGTAGTACCGATCAACCACAATGGATCAGTATTTTATGGAGCGGTGGCACTCTCGATGAAGTACAGTATAGGCATTTAAATCAATCCATACTGAATCATTTTGATTTTGACTATCTCTACCACTATTTATTTGATAAAGGAATAATAAAAACGCAAAAATATCAACCTCTCCAAAAATCTTCAAAATGAAAAAAAACACAACAACTTTGTTATTCTTATGGTTAGTATTGGGGATGACAGCACAAACCGAAACCTTTGACATCATCACCTATAAAGCGCCCAAAGGTTGGACCAAAGAAACTAAAAATAATTTGGTGGCATTTTCCAAAATTGACGGGAGCAGTTGGAGTCAGATTATTGTGTATAAAAATACCGTTTCCAAAGGTAGTATTCAAAAAGATTTTGAAAGTGAATGGGCAGAATTGATTGCCAAAAATTACACCGGAATTTCAAAACCGGAAATAGAAAAACCTGAAACTGCAGCAGGTTGGACAGTGATGAGTGGATCGGGAATTTGGAAATACAATGGGACTAATGTGTCAACCCTACTCACCACTTATACAGGTTATAATGCCTGCGTGAGTATCGTTTGCAATGCTACGGCTATGCCTTATCTAGAAATATATAAAAACTTCATCGGTAGTATTGAATTAAACAACGGTCAAAACCAAACGAACGCAACAACTACAAACACATCTCAAAATCATGTAACGCCAAGCAACTCAAAAAAAGACCAATATGCGTTCAACACCACCAACTTTGACGATGGTTGGACAGCTACTGTTCAAGAAGATTGGGTGGAAGTGACCAAAGGCAACATCCAAGTGCTTTTACATTATCCTAAAGATGGGACCATTTTTCCAGCTGATCCGGAAACCTTGACAAATGCAGCGTGGAACATTTTAGTTGCTCCGAAATATTCCAATTTAAGCAATTATAAAACCGTTTATGTCGAAACCTACAATCGTCCCTATTTCGGAATGGGAAATGTTAAAGAAAAAAGCACCGGAAAAAAAGTTTTTGTTGTTTTATTTCGTAGGAGTGCAGGTTGGATCGAAGTTGTGACTCCAGATGCTAAAACCTTTACTCAAGAATTTGGGTTCAGTCCCGAAACCATACATTGGGGACAAGTCTCTGAATATATGGGAGGTTATGTTGTCGATAACAGTCAAGGCATAACCATAAAAGCCGACGAACCTGAAGTATTTAACAAATTGGATCAAATGATAGGAAGAAACAAATTTGCCATAGCAGCAAGTGATTTAGACAGCACCGGTGAATGGAATGATCACTATTCGAGCAACACTTTTTACTATAATTATTACACTGGTACAAGTGCCGGAATGAGCACCTATTCCTCTTCCCAATGGTTTGATTTTAAAGCCGGAAAAAAATACCATTGGCAATTAGTAGCAACCAATTCTTCTGGAGGCAGAACCGATGTAGCCCAAGCCGATGGCAATGGCACTTTTAGCGTTCCCAACAATTGGCAAATTCAATTTTCTGAAATAGAAGGCAAATCTAAATTGTATGACGCCTATTTTACGGCTGTTAAAAGTGGTAGAATACTATGGTTAAACGATGCCAAATATCCGGGTAGCGGTATTTTTATGGGGTTTTCTAAAAAATAAATATAAACTATATTCCAATTTATAAAGGCTGAAAACCAAAATAAAAAATAGTTTGAAACAACCACAAAAAAACCGATTAAAATTGTATTTAATCGGTTTTTTTTATTTGTATAAAAATTACATTCTAGTAATCGTATAATCTTTATCCTTATATTTTGCTTCGTCAAAAACGAATTCTTTTGGAGACATTTCTACATTAGGTTTAAAACTTTTAATTTTTAAAGTAGTTTTGGTATTTTTCTTGTCGAGGTATTCCACTTGATAGATTTGTTTATTTTGGGTATCAATTCCCAACATGATGTAGGTAACATCTCCTGCTTTAATAGGAGTCAGTTTGATGTATTGAATCTTTTTACCTTCAATGGTTGCTGCTTTATCCCAAGTATATTTATATCCTTTCTTATAGAAGCTCAAAATGTTACTAGGTGAAAACTCATTTTCTTCAGTTGTTGGATTAGAAATTACGACTTCTTCGTCTTCATGGACAATTGTGTACACTTTTTTGAGATCGTAAATTTTCTCAACTCCCATAAAATTTAAGTGATATTTCTGGCCTTGTATATTGACAGTACCAGAGGTTTTTTGATGAACTTTTTCCTTATCATTATCCAAACTGTAATCAAAACTAATCTGAATATTTTTGTAAGCTGATATTTTGGTTGAAACTTCATCCAACAGTGTTTTGGATTTATCTGTGGTTTGAGCAAATCCAATTGTCATTAAAAATAGAGCAATTGACAAAGCGAATAATTTCTTCATTTTAATTCTTGTTTCTTTCGTTATCTAAAAATTGTTTTAAACTAATCTCATCAGAAATTAAAACCTGACGGGCTTTACTTCCTTCAAATGGACCGACTATTCCTGCAGCTTCCATTTGATCTATAAGCCTTCCGGCTCTGTTGTATCCCAACTTCATCTTCCTTTGCAATAATGATGCCGAACCTTGCTGTGAGCGAACAATTATATAAGCCGCTTCTTCAAAAAGTTGGTCTCGGTCATCGATGTCAATGTCTAAATTGGGAATCCCATCTTCACTGAAATACTCGGGTAAAACATAGGCACTCGGATAACCTCTTTGGGAACCAATAAAATCTGTGATTTTTTCGATTTCAGGTGTATCAATAAAAGCACACTGTAATCGAATCAATTCATTTCTACCCGAATACAACATATCTCCTTTACCAATTAATTGGTCTGCTCCTTGCGTGTCTAATATGGTTCTGGAATCAATCTTAGATGTAACTCTAAAAGCTATTCGAGCTGGAAAATTGGCTTTGATGATACCGGTAATGACATTAACCGAAGGTCTCTGTGTAGCCACTATCAAATGTATGCCAATGGCTCTAGCCAACTGAGCCAAACGAGCAATCGGGGTTTCAACTTCTTTTCCGGCAGTCATGATCAAATCGGCAAATTCATCGATGATAAGAACAATATAGGGTAAAAAACGGTGTCCATTTTCGGGATTGAGTTTTCTGTCCTTAAATTTTCGATTGTACTCCTTAATGTCCCTAACCATGGCATTTTTCAGCAAATCATATCGATCATCCATTTCCAAACAAAGTGAATTCAACGTATTGATTACCTTATGTGTATCTGTAATAATAGCTTCATCGGTGTCGGGTAGTTTGGCAAGATAATGTCGTTCGATTTTATTATACAAAGTCAATTCGACTTTTTTGGGATCAATCAACACAAACTTAACTTCAGCAGGATGTTTTTTGTAAATCAAAGATGCCATAACGGCATTCAAACCTACCGATTTACCTTGTCCGGTAGCTCCTGCCATCAATAAGTGTGGCATCTTGGTCAAATCAAACACAAATGTTTCATTGGAAATCGTTTTACCCAAAGCAATAGGTAAATCCATTTCTGCACTTTGAAATTTTTGCGATGCAATTACCGAACGCATAGAAACCAAAGTAGGATTGGCGTTGGGAACTTCGATTCCGATGGTACCTTTT
This sequence comes from Flavobacteriaceae bacterium, assembly GCA_020854235.1. Lineage (GTDB taxonomy): Bacteria > Bacteroidota > Bacteroidia > Flavobacteriales > Flavobacteriaceae. The sequence goes on along the minus strand of JADZFW010000011.1, from coordinate 24,780 downwards.
CCGGGAATTGGTGCAATGATACGGATGCCAAGCGCCGATAAAGAAAGTGCAATATCGTCTTCCAGATTTTTAATTTTGGAAATTCTAACACCTGCTTGTGGGATGATTTCATATAAGGTAACTGTTGGTCCGACAGTAGCTTTGATATGAGAGATTCCAATATTGTAGTTTTTTAAAGTCTCTACAATCTTATCTTTATTCTTTTGTAATTCTTCCGGATTAACGGAAATGGTTTCATTGTATTCTTTGAGCATTTCCAAGGTTGGAAATCTATATTGACTCAATTCCAATTTGGGATCAAATTCACCAAAATCCTTCAACAATCTATCCGATAAATTTTCTTCAACCAATTCCTCGGGTTCTTTTTTCAAAACAATTTCCAAAGCTTCATCGTCATCGTCCTCTTCTTCAACTGAAAAAGGAAAATGTCTTACTTTTTCTTCTTCTTGACCAACTTCAAAATCAAAAGTTGCATTGGTTTTATCGGCAATAATCTCTTCTTTATGTGTATAAACTTCAACAGGAGGAATGATTTCTGTTCTATCTTTCAATTTAGAATCCACTTCCAAACTGGGTTCATTTTCAAGTTCGGTTTCTGTAGATTTTTTAGGAAATAAATTCATAAAAGTTTCTGGACTCCAACCAAACTGTATGATTAGAAAAGTAATCAAAACTGTAAATAGAATAGCCATAACACCAGGATTACCTATATAGGACATGAGGTATTGATTCAATTCAAATCCTACTACACCGGCATAAATGGGATTTTCCAAATTGAGAAATCCGAATAATAATGAAATCCAAATCATGGAAAGTAAACCCAAAAACATCGGTTTGATCAATCTGAGCAAGCGAACTTTAAGAAAAATGTACAATCCAAATAAAAATAGTAATAATGGAATGATGAAAGCACCAAGTCCAAATCCTCTGAATATGAAAAAATGACTGATTTGAGCCCCAATTTTTCCAATCCAATTTTCAGCCTTTATATTTTTATCTACTATTTCACTGACGATACTTTGATCGACTTGCCAAGTTTTAAAAAAAGAAACAAAAGCCGTTAACATCAAGATAGCCAACAGCATAATCAACAAGCTAAAGACAAATTGGTTTTGTCTGCTTGAAAAAAACGAGCCCATAGAAGTAGCTTGTGTTTTTGTATTTTGAGTTGTTTTCTTAGGCATTCGGCAAAACTACTAAAAATTGATTAGTTTTGTTTTTTGAAAAGTGGATTTTTTAATTACTTTCCCAATTTATTTCAAAAAGGAGTATCTATTTATATTATTCATTACTGTTTTAAAACCGAAAATATTGAAACCCAATACCATCAATATCCAAAATAAAAAAGCGTTCTTTGAGTACGAAATCATGGAACGCATCACCGCAGGTATGGTTTTGACCGGAACAGAAATCAAATCCATCCGATTGGGTAAAGCACGGATTACAGAGAGTTTTTGCGAATTTAACGAGCAAGCCGAACTTTTTGCAGTCAATATGTATATTGAAGAATTTGTCAATGGCAATTTTTACAATCACAAACCTAGGAATCCTAGAAAATTATTGCTCAACCGACGTGAATTGAAAAAATGGCATAGAAAAGTTCAAGATGTAGGTTTGACAATCGTGCCACTTAAACTCTTCATCAGTTCGGAAGGTTATGCCAAACTCGAAATTGCACTTTGTAAAGGAAAAAAAATGCACGACAAACGCCATACGATGAAAGATCGCGACAATAAACGCGATTTGGATCGAGTGAAAAAAGACTTTAAAAAAGATTGATCCGTTTCCTACATATCATGCGCTATCCCAATCTTATCATGCTTGCTTTATTTCAAGCTGTGATATGGTTTTACCTTTTAGAACAATACCAAGTTTCAAAATCAGTAAGTGATTTTTATTTTATTTTACATATTTTGGCTACTGTATTTATTGCAGCTGCCGGAAATATAATCAATGATATTTATGACCTGAAAACTGATCAAATCAACAAACCTCATAAAATTTGGATTCCAAACTTTTTGTCTTTCAAAAAGGCATGGCTTCTCTATTTTGTTTTGAATAGTATAGGTTTAATTGCAGGATTTTGGGTGAGTTGGCAGTCAAACAAAATATGGTTTTGGGGTCTGTATCTGATTCCGGTTTTCTTGCTGTTTTTATACGCAATCCGACTAAAAAAAGTCATTTACATCAATAACATACTCGTTGCCGGACTCATTGCATATAGTTTATTTTTGGCTTTCAAATTAGCGCTTGTAGGAGGAAATTCTATTCATTATTACAATGGAAATTATGGGTTAAGTCTTCTAGAAACAATTAGATTTATTTTACTTTTTGCATTCATCCTGAATTGGATTCGGGAAATCGTAAAAGATGCCGAAGATGTTATAGGCGATCGAGCAAATGGAGTTAATAGCTTACCGTCAAAATATGGTTTAGAATATACCCATAATGGTCTCAAGTTGATTACCTTTTTTTTGTTGGGAATTTTACTTTCCATCGCCATTTCAAATAGGATAGATCAAAAAATATTTGTTTTATATTTGATTTTGGCTGTTGGTATGAGTTTGATGATTTTTGTAAAACAATTGAAATTAGCACATCAGCCCAAAGATTATCACAAAATATCAATATTATTGAAAATCATCATGTTAATCGGATTTTTTAGTGTATTTCTGATTAGGATTTAAAATTTTAATATCAAATGTCGCATTTATTAGCAGAAAAATTTAAAGATTTCCATATCATATTAGCTTCAGGTTCTCCAAGACGCAAAGAACTTTTAAAAGGATTGGATCTTGATTATACCATAGAGACCAAAGAAGTCGACGAGGTTTATCCCGATCATTTGAAAGAACAAGAAATTACCGAATATTTAGCTCGGTTAAAAGCAGATGCATTTGGAAATATCGATGAACATACCTTGATTATCACAGCCGACACCATCGTTTGGCATCAGAACAAAGCTGTTATGAAACCGGTCGATGATGCCGATGCAGTTGCTATTTTAAAGAAACTTTCAGGAGAAATGCATTTAGTTTATACTTCAGTTTGTTTGAGAACACAGCAATTTGAAAAAGTATTTTCAGAAACAACAGTGGTCTATTTTGATCCCTTAACCGATGATGAAATCAGATATTATATTGACCAGTACAAACCATTTGATAAAGCCGGTGCTTATGGCGCACAGGATTGGATAGGTTATGTAGCCATCAATAGGATCGTGGGCAGTTATTTTAATGTCATGGGTTTGCCTGTACATAGATTGTATAAAGAATTAAAATCATTACCTATTTAGAATGAACTATTTAGACATCAACCGTCAATCGTGGAATAACAAAGTAGGTTATCACCTCAAATCAAAAATGTATGATCTGGAAGGATTTAAAGCCGGAAATACTTCCTTGATGGATATTGAATTGGGTTTATTGGGTGATATCAAAGGGAAAAAAGTCTTGCATTTACAGTGTCATTTTGGGCAAGACAGTATTTCTATGAGTCGTATGGGTGCAACAGTTACCGGTATTGATTTATCGGATGTGGGGATTGATGAAGCTCGAAAATTGGCAGTCCAAACCCAACAAAATACGCAATTTATCTGTTGTAATATATATGATTTACCTCAACATTTGGATGAACAATTTGACATCGTTTTTACGAGTTATGGTGTCATTGGATGGTTGCCAGACTTGCAAAAATGGGGACAAATCATCCAACATTTTTTAAAACCCGGCGGCAAATTAATATTTGTCGAATTTCATCCGGTATTGTGGATGTTTGATGATAAAATTGAGAAAGTTGGTTATAATTATTTCAATGATGGTCCTATTGTTGAAACCTTCACAGGTACTTATGCTGACAAAAATGCCCCAATTATTCAGGAATATGTCAATTGGAATCACAGCACGAGCGAAGTATTAAATAGTTTGATATTCAATGGATTACAAATTTTATCTTTTGATGAATACGATTATTCGCCTTATGACATCTTGCACAATGGGGAAGAAATTGAACCTAAAAAATTTAGAGCCAAACATTTAGGAAACCGATTTCCTTTGGTTTTTTCTTTAGTTGCAAAGAAGTAAAAAATATAAGTCTGTTTTGGATCCATTTGATTTTAACAAATAGTTTTGGTTAAGAAATCTTCGATTTGTGAATTAATCTTTATTTTTGTTGCTTTGAGTCTCAAAATATGAATATAAAAAACCCATTCAAATTCAACCGACCAACCCGATTTCACTACACACCGCGTTATTACAAAGGTGTAGAAGGTGAAAATACATATAAATTCAAGTCCAAATATCGCAAAGATGAAATTGGCGAAAATTTCAATGATTATCGGGCACATTGGAATAACGAAAGAGATGAAGCCAGAGTAAAAGGCAATTATGTAATCAACAAACGATTGATTATCATAGCATTTATACTCATTTTGCTCTTTCTTTTTTTAATCGAATTTGATTTATCCATTTTCAAATTAAAATAAAAAATTCCAATTCATTAACTTTTTTGACACACCGATTGAGAGGCATGTCAAATTATAAATTTCAAAATCTTCATGGACATTATCCAGTTATTACCCGAACACGTTGCCAATCAAATCGCCGCCGGTGAGGTAGTGCAACGTCCGGCTTCGGTGGTCAAAGAATTACTGGAAAATGCCATTGATGCAGGTGCAGATGTCATCAAACTCTTGGTAAAAGATGCCGGTAGAACTTTGGTTCAAGTCATTGACAACGGCAAAGGCATGAGTGTAACCGATGCAAGGATGAGCTTTGAAAGGCATGCAACTTCCAAAATTCGCAAAACTGAAGATTTATTTCATTTACATACCAAAGGATTTAGAGGCGAAGCTTTGGCTTCAATAGCAGCAGTATCGCAAGTGGAACTGAAAACCCGTCAAAAAGAAGATGAGGTAGGTACGAAAATTCTCATTGAAGGAAGTAAAGTTTTGGCACAAGAACCTATAGCAACACCAACTGGTTCAAGTATTGCTGTCAAAAATTTGTTTTATAATATTCCGGCAAGACGTAATTTTTTAAAATCAGATACACAAGAGATTCGGCACGTAATAGATGAATTGCAACGCATTGCATTGTCACATCCGGAAGTTACTTTTTTCATGTATCACAATGATAATGAAGTATATCACTTGCCTGCTTCCAATCTCAAAAAACGTATTGTCAATATATTTGGCGTTAAGATCAATGAGAAATTGGTCCCTATAGAAGAGCAAACAGATATTGTAAAAATATCAGGATTTATTGCCAAACCCGAATTTGCGAAGAAAAAAAGAGGCGAACAATTCTTTTTTGTCAACAACAGGTTTATCCGATCCAATTATTTCAATCATGCAGTGCGAATGGCATTTGAAGGATTGGTTACCGGTGAACAACATCCGGGTTTTTTTCTATTTTTGGAAGTTCCTTCACAAACCATTGACATCAATATTCATCCTACCAAGACCGAAATCAAATTTGACAATGAAAATGATTTGTATGCCATATTATATGCAACGGTCAAACACAGTTTGGGACAGTATAATGTGTCACCAGTTTTGGATTTCAACCGAGATTCTGTGTTGGATTTACCTTATCAATACAAAGATAAATTACCCCACAAAGAACCTGAAATTAGAGTAGATCGAACCTACAATCCGTTTCAAACAAACGACAAATATAGTGATTTTGAAAAGAAAACCGAAACTTGGGAAGCCTTGTACACCGGTTTGAATGAATTTGAAACCCAAGCTACTCCCGACTTTCAATCCAATGAACAAGAATTGGAATCAGCAATGCTTTTTGAACAATCCGACATCAAAACGCAGCAATTACAAAACAAATACATTGTGAGTACCATTAAATCGGGATTGGTATTCATCCATCAATCCAGAGCTCATCAACGTATTTTGTATGAAGGATTTTTGGATAAAATGAATTCGGGAGAAGTGCATAGCCAACAGTTGTTATTTCCGTTGCAATTGCATTTTGAAAAATCTGATATTTTGATTATCAAGGAATTGGTAGAAGATTTGATGGCCTGTGGATTTACATTTGAAACAATCAAGGAAGAATATTTAATCGTAAATGGATTACCTCCACAATTGGAAGAAACACAAGTTTCAAGCCTATTTGAAGAAATATTGGAATCCAAACAAGAAAATTACGGTAAAGAATCTTTTAATTACACCGAGTATTTAGCCCGATTATTATCCAAAAATGCAGCCATCAAAGTAGGTCAATTCTTACATGAAAAAGCGCAAGAAGAATTGGTGGATAATTTGTTCAATTGCAAAGAACCCGGTATGTCTCCCGATGGCAAACCATGTTTCACTACTTTAACCTTAGAAGAAATAGACAAACGCTTATGATGCGACTCACCGAAACCGTTAAACATTTGATTATCATCAATGTTATTTTTTTTATTGCCTCTCAAATTCCCAATTTACATGACACTTTGTATACAAAACTCTCTTTGTTTTACATTCAAAATCCAAATTTTGGCATTTGGCAATACATAACAAGTATGTTTATGCATGGTAGTATTATGCATTTACTCTTTAATATGTTAGCCTTAGCGTCATTCGGAAGTGCCTTAGAGTATTTGTGGGGAAGAAATAAGTTTTTGCTATTTTACTTTGCCACTGGAATTGGGGCAGGTATTTTATATACACTCGTCCATTATTTTCAGTTTACACAAGGTTACAATCAGCTTATTAGTTTCGGATTAACCCATGCAGATATTTTAAATATTATGAACACAGGCTCTTATCCAGCCTCAATAACTAATGTGGTTTCTACGTCACAATTGCATCAAATGTATGGATTATTCAATGCTCCTGCAGTAGGTGCTTCAGGTGCTTTATATGGTGTTTTGGTAGCCTTTGCTTTTAAATATCCCGATGCCGAATTGGGCTTTATGTTTATACCTGTTCCCATCAAAGCCAAGTATTTTGTCCCCGGATTGGTCTCCTTGGATTTAATTATGGGAATTTTCGGACAATCTATTTTTGGAGGTTACGGTACCGGAGTAGGACATTTTGCTCATATTGGTGGCGCTTTGACCGGATATTTGTTGATGTTGTATTTCAACAAACATCAATTTAGAAGGTGGAATTAGCGCATTAACGCATTAGTTAATTTGTAAATTTGCAAATGACTACAATAAATCATTTATGTATAAATTTATCAACTAATAGAATAATAAAATGAAAAATATTTTAATCACTGGTGGCGCTGGATTTATTGGATCACATGTGGTTCGGTTATTTGTCAATCAGTATCCGCAATATGAAATCTTTAATTTGGATGCATTGACCTATGCAGGAAATTTGGAAAATTTGACCGATGTGGAAAATTTGCCCAATTATACCTTTATAAAAGGCGACATTAAGGACATCCAATTTATCAATCAGATTTTTGAACAACATAGGTTTGATGCAGTCATTCATTTAGCAGCAGAAAGTCATGTGGATCGATCAATCGTGGATCCAAATGCTTTTATCGAAACCAATGTATTGGGAACAGCCAATTTACTCAATGCTTTCAGACATCTTTGGAAAGGTAATTTTGAAGACAAACTATTCTATCATGTTTCAACCGATGAAGTTTACGGAGCACTCGGTAAAACCGGCTTATTTACTGAAACAACTCCATACGATCCGCAATCACCCTATTCTGCTTCCAAAGCAGCTTCCGATCATTTGGTACGCGCTTATGGCAATACCTACGATTTACCTTTTAACATCAGCAATTGTTCTAATAACTATGGGCCCAATCAATTTCCGGAAAAGTTGATTCCACTATTTATTCACAACATTCAAACCGGCAAAAATTTACCTGTATATGGCGATGGACAATACACTAGAGATTGGTTGTATGTTACTGATCATGCCAAAGCCATAGACACAGTATTTCACAACGGAAAAAGAGGTGAAACCTATAATATTGGTGGGTTGAATGAATGGACCAATTTGGATTTAATCAAATTGTTATGTGCCAAAATGGATGTCAAATTGGGAAAACCCGAAGGCACATCAGTCCAACTCATTACCTATGTTAAAGACCGTGCCGGACACGACAGAAGATACGCAATTGACAATACTAAAATCCAAACGGAATTGCGTTGGAAACCGGAAATGACATTTGAAGAAGGTTTGGAAAAAACCATAGATTGGTACCTCCAAAACTCGGATTGGTTGGAGCATGTCACTTCGGGTGCTTATCAAAAGTACTATGTGGAAATGTATGCACATAGGTAGTTTTAAGTTAGGTCAATGAACGGAGTCGAAGTGCATACTTCAGTTTCTTTAGTTTGTTTTTCTAGCAGAGCAAAAACCATTTTTATTCGTCTTTTTAGATATTACAATCTATTTTCAAAAAATGTTGACTATACATCCTCAATTCAAACTCAATTCGCAATCCGTATCATCTGTTAAGGATTTGATTGTGAGATTGAAAAATGGATTTGAAGCAGATGTCCATTTTATTCAGGAACTTTTTGACAGTTCTGACCGTATTATTGCCCATACTTCAGGTTCGACTGGCAAACCTAAAAAAATTAAAATTCCAAAAAAAGCTTTGCTCAAAAGTGCAGAAGCCACTGGAAAATATTTCGATTTACCAGCAGGTACTAAAGCCTTACATTGTATTTCTAGTCAGTTTATCGCCGGGAAAATGATGTGGGTTCGTGCCTTGCATTTGGGTTGGCAACTCACTTTGATTCAACCCAACTCCGACCCTATGCAAGATATCGGTGGAAATTTTGATTTTGCCGCCATGGTACCTTTACAAGCTCAAAATTCCTTTTCAGAATTGCATCGCATTGGGAAAGTCATTATTGGTGGAGCCGCTTTGGAAGCAAGTTGGGAAAAAAAATTAGCTTCATTGTCCAATGCCATTTATCAAACCTACGGCATGACAGAAACCATAACCCATATAGCTGTAAAAAAATTAGGTCAACCAGCCTATCATTGTTTGCCACAAATCCAAATAGAACAAGACCAACGTGGCTGTTTAGTCATTCACGTCCCATATCTACATGATGCAAAAATAATTACCAACGATTTGGTTTCTATTACATCACCACACACCTTTATTTGGTTGGGTCGATATGATCATGTAATCAACAGTGGTGGTATCAAACTCATTCCCGAAGATTTGGAAACAAAATTGCAAGCCTTTTTACCCTATCCATTTTTCCTAGCTGGAATTCCGAATGAACAATGGGGACAGAAATTAGTTTTACTCCTTGAATCTGAACCAATTGAAGAGGATTTCAAAGTCTTATTTCAAAAAGCCGGCTTGACCACCTTTGAAACCCCAAAGGAAGTCTATTTTGTATCCAAATTCATCTATACTTCAAACAACAAAATAAATAGAATTGATACAATAAATATTATCAATAAGTAATTGTTATGATTAAATAAAATAAAAAGATAAAAATCCCGATAAGTCGGGATTTTTTGTTATACTTTTGTTATATTAAAAAATAAAATAATTTTAAAACATCTAAAATGAAAAATAATATAGGATTAGACACCCAAAAATCACAAGAACTAGCTGGAATGCTCAATGATTTATTAGCCAATTACCAAGTCTTTTATCAAAATTTAAGAGGTTTTCATTGGAATGTAAAAGGAAATAAATTTTTTGAATTACATCTCAAATTTGAAGAATTGTACAATGATGCAGTTTTGAAAATTGACGAAGTGGCCGAGCGCATTTTGACTTTACAAGGCGTACCATTGCATACTTTTGAAGCCTACCTCAAAAAATCGACCATCCAATCAGTAGAAAAAGAAAAAGTGGATGGAAGCATCATTTCAACCATTATTGAAAATTTTTCAGTCCTTATTTCCAAAGAAAGAGCGATACTTTCTATTGCAGCAGAAGCCGGAGATGAAGGAACTGTGAGCCAAATGAGTGATTATATCACGCAAACTGAGAAAACCGTTTGGATGCTCAATGCTTATTTGGGTTAATTAGACGAAGATGCGTTTGAATATAACAAAATCAATTATTTAACAATAGATTGTTATAAAATATTGATTTTAAATCTTAACAATTCATAAATATCCTTCAGATTTAATTCGTTGATTTATACAGAATTTTTCAAGTACCATATTTATACGGTTTGTTAAAATAATAGACATATAAATGGAGAATTTGAATGTTTGGATTGGTTGTTATGCCATAAAACATTGAATTAAAAAATCGATTATTTTTAATAAAAACCACTTTAAACTTTAAGAGTGGTTTTTTTTTGTCAAATTTTAAATGAAATTTTGATTTATGATATATTTTTTTTATATCTTTGATGTGGGGTTAAAATTTTACATTAAATTAATGATTAGTTATCAATTCTTTAATGATTAATTGCTACCCTATACCCAACTCAATAAATATTAAGTTCATTATGTAAATTAACATTTCGCAAATAACACTAATAAATAATATTTTTTATGAGTTTTATACGTCCCCAACCTATAGACCATGAAATCATTTTAGACGAGACCAAAATCATCATGTCTAAAACTGATAAAAAGGGCATTATTGAATATGCTAATCAATATTTTATGAACATTTGCGGCTACGATGAATGGGAATTGATGGGTGAGCCCCACAATGTCATTCGTCATCCCGATATGCCTAAAATAGTTTTTAAATTGCTTTGGGACCGTTTAGATGACGGTAAAAACATCCATGCTTTAGTCAAAAATTTAGCAAAAGATGGTAGTTTCTATTGGGTGATTACCAACTTCGTAACACAATACAATGAAAAGGGTGAAATTATAGCCTATTTTTCACGACGTAAAAAACCACCTCGCTATGCTATTGAGGCAATCATGCCTATTTATAAAAAATTGATTGAACTCGAACAAGAAGGTGGGATGGATGCGTCGGGTGCATTTTTGGTAAATTTTTTAACCGAGAATAATTTGACTTATGATGAATTTATTTTACAGGTTTTGAAAATTACTCAAGAACAATTGGATTACTATTTTAGCGACGCTTATTAAACTTACAAAAATCAATTGGTTATTAACAAAAAGAAAATTATTTCCCAACCTAATTAATTACTATTATGTTAAACTTTGAATACAACAATCCCATTACTCCTAGAGATTTTGAGATCGAAATAAATCCTAATTCCCATTTTTATATTAAAATAAACAGTGTTGGAAGGATTGAATACGTTAATCAAGATTTTTGCAATGTTAGCGGATATAACGATTACGAATTGATTGATGAATCTATCGAATTACTTTGGCATCCAGATATGCCGAAAGTTATTTTCGAAATTCTCAGTGAAAATTTGGCAAAAAAAGAAAAAATTCGGCTAGTTGTAAAATTCATCAGTAAAGATGGTCGATATTTTTGGCTCACTTGCGATTTTGAAACCAAGACAAATGAATACGGAGAAATAGTCGGACACTATAATCACAGCACTTTTGTGTACAAGCACATTGTTCAACAATTGGCACCACTTTATCACATTTTGTCAAAAATTGAAGCAAAATCAGGTAATACTAAAATTTCCAAACGTTATTTAGTGGGTTATTTAGAAGAACGTAATTTGTCATATAACAAATACATTGATGTATTGTTTAAATCCATTCCTGAATACGAAAAAAATAATCCATACTATCAGAATCAACCCATTAAAAATACATCGTTAGGGCAAGAATTCCATCCTAATGCTAATCCAAGCAATCCATTTCATCATCATCCACCTGAAATGGCACCTCAGGAAAAATCTGTCGAACGTAAGAGTTTGTTTCAAAGAATTTTTGGTTCCAAACATTAATTTAATATCTCCCTTATCTCCTATAAATCGCCTTTTTAAAGGCGGTTTTTTTTTATTTTCATATTTAGTTCCCAAATGATAAACCATTAATGAAATTTATTATCCTCTACAAATAACCTATTGAAAAAACCTTTTTTTTTTATATTTTTACATCCTAGAGAAATCATTTTTCCAAAAGTAAAATGAATTTTATTTACCAATATCTAAACTCATTGACCTATACCTATTATCTATTTAGGAATTTGAAAATAAACCACTTACATATAATATAGAATTACAAGCGAAAATTATTCCCTAATATACAACGCAAGATGACAAATACCGACGACCTAAACAAAATGGCACCTAAGGACTTTGAACTTACATTAGATCCTAAATCCAATTTTTTTATAAAAATCAACGAAAAAGGATTGATTGAATATGTCGATCAAGATTTTTGTAATGTTTGTGGATACGAAGATCACGAATTGGTCGGCGAATCTTTTCTCAAACTGTTGCATCCAACAATGCCCAAAGTATTCTTTGATATGTTGTATGAAAACCCTGTGAAAAAGGATAAATTTATAATGGTTATTAAAATCATTACCAAGGATAGACGATATTTTTGGATGTTGAGTGAGTATATTACCAAAACAAATAATTTTGGCGAAATCACGACACAATATAACCGCAGTACAGCAGTATCTTCATATATTGTTCAACAACTAACCCCATTGTATACAATACTATCAAAAATTGAGGCAAAAACAGGAAATACTACTGTTTCCCGTCAATATATAATTGGCTATCTCGAGGCTCAAATCACTACTTATCACGAATTTGCTGAAAAATTAATGAACAATGTCCCCAAAACAGTTGATGATGATTATTTCGGCAATAACAGAGCCAATATCAGCGTATTTCATAACCGAGAAGCTCATTTTAATCAAAATACGTTTAATCCTTTTTATGCACAAACTAAATCAAATATTCAAAACACACCACCTCCAAAAAAGAGTTTGTTTCAGAGATTTTTTGGCCCTCAAAAAAAATAAGCTTCAATTTTAACTTAAATACATTTGGAAAAATTCTAACCTTTTTAATTTCCAAAAATTTAATCTGAATAAATGGAACAATGACTTTAGCCATAAAAATTCTACTTATAATCAACTTATTGATTCTAACATATACACTTTTTCAAACTTTTTTGAGAGTAAAAAAAATAATCAATAAACAGCAAAAAATCAATACTCTACATGATGAGTTGGTGATAGCAATCAACAATTCAGAGCTGGTTAAAGAAAATCTAATTCAGGAAGTAACCCTTTTGTTTGGAGAAGAAGTAGGTGAACAGGTTGCCATTGGCACCATTTGGGAAGGTATGCCCACCTATTTATTGCATATTGCTCTTGGTAAACCTCAACGAATTGATGATGTACTTGCTAAAGATAAAAATATGAAATTATGGTATTATGCAGATTTCACAAATCCCGAAAAAAATTACAAATATGGATTGGAAATAATTATTGAAAACAATCGCATTGTAAAATGGGATGAACAAAAAGTACTAAATTAAGGTTGGAAGCACATGATTTTTAAAAATTATTATCACATATTAGGCATTTCAAGTGATGCTTCACAACTAGAAATAAAAAAAGCATTTCGAAAGTTATCCATCAAATTTCATCCGGATAAAAATGAAGGTGACCCTTTTTTGTCTGAAATGTTTAAAAACATCAATGAAGCTTACGAAGTACTTTCAAATCCCGATAAAAAATCTTTTTTTGACGAAAGTTTGGATTTAATGAAAGGATTCAACGAACCTTATTTGAATCAACACAAAGCCAATGATCCTGAACTAGAACATTTGAAAAAACTGACTCAAATGTATTTAGATAAAAAAGATTTGGAATCTATAAAATTAAAAGAATTCAATTCCGCAGAAACTGCAAGAATTTTACATCGGCCAGGAATATACAGTTTGATGATTTTGTGGGGATTGATTTTGCTCTTTTCATTTACCATTGTCACACATTGGAAAAAAGTGCAAAAAGCTACAGAAAAAGCTTCAGAAAATAATTATTATTGGGCTACTTTGATTCAAACTCCCGTTTATTCAAAAGCAGATACCTTATCGGATTCTAGAGGCTTGCTTCCTGCAAATACAAAATTAAGAACCAAACAAACCTTGAATGACTTCGTCAAAATATTTTTCATCAATTCAGAAGGAATTTTAACAGAAGGTTATTTAGAAAAAAGAACTTTAATATTTCGGAATAAAAAAACAGAATTGATTCAAAGTATCATTCACCCAAAACGAATAATAAAAAATGAGGAGAAAGCTAAAGAAATTTATCAAATCATCATAACTCATGATCCTAACTACGATATTTCTACCCTTGATGATGATTATTTGATACAATCAAAAAATGACAAATTTCAATACAAATATGTCATCATTTCAGAAAGTATTGAAGAGTTTCAATATGATGTTGATTTGAATATTGAGGTAGCTAAAGCCAAATTTATTAGTATGGGATTTCATTTTGACAAAGAACAAGAGGGCAAAATTATTGGACAAGATGTGACCTTATGTTACCAAATAGAGTTATTTGCTCTTCAAACTTCCAAAACTAACATCAAATATACCTATCTCTGTGAATAATCAATTGTAATATTATCTGAAATTAATTTGATCTAATGTCTTTATAAACAATTTTGACATTTAAACCAACATTCGATGGTTTTCATTTTAACTCAAAAATAACGTTTATATTTGCCGTCAGTTTTATTTGGAAATTTACTTTTGATTCATAACAATAAAAGGAAATATCGATTGAAAATTTTATACCGATATACTATTCTAAGCTTTTTAAAGCCTTTTCTTTCAACTTTCTTAATTGCAATGTTTATTCTGATTTTGCAGTTGGTATGGTTGATTTTTGATGACATGGCAGGTAAAGGAATTACACTTGCTATCTTGATGAAATACATTTTTTATGTTTCAGTAATAGCCGTTCCCAAAGCTGTACCTATAGCTATTCTACTTTCATCAATCATGGCATTAGGTCAACTTTCCGAAAATTATGAGTTTGCTGCAATTAAATCTGCGGGAGTATCTCTTCAGAGATTAATGTTGCCCTTGTTTTCAATTGTGTTGATTTTTAGCTTCATAAATCTTTTCTTTTTAAACAATGCCTATCCTTGGGCCATGATGAAACAAAAAAATCTCTACACCAATATCAAGAAAAAACAACCTGCTTTGGCATTAGTAGAAGGAACTTTTAATACAGATGTTCCCGGATTTGTTTTAAAATTTGACAAAAAATACGGAAAAGATAAAAATCTACTCAAAAATGTTTTGATTTATCAAACCAAATCCAACGGAAACATCAGTACCATAACCGCTCAAAAAGGAACTATTAAAACTGAAGAAGGCAGTAAGTATATGAGTTTGTTTTTGGAAAATGGATATTATTACGAGGAACATTCACATCGTGGCAGTAAAATAGAAGTTAGAAATAAAGCCCCATTTTCATCTACTCATTTTGATAGTTACACTGTTAATATTGATATTTCAGCTTTTTCAGCCGGAGATTTGGAAAGTGAAAGATACAAATCGGATCGAGAAATGTTGAGTTTGAATCAACTGGGTATTTACAGTGATTCACTCAAATTGAATTGGGATGACTATTTAAAAAACAGAGCAACCGGTTTTTCCAATAGACTAGCTTTAGAAAAATTAATACCCAATACAGACACTATTGGGAAAAAAATTGATTATCCCATTTTATCCAATTTCGAATTACAACAACAAACCGAAGTATTGTCCATTGCTGAAAACAATATAATTAATTCAATAAGTGATTTTCAAAATTTTACAGGTGACTTTAAGTATCGTAGAAAAGGACTTAATCTAATTGACACAGAGTATCACCATAGAATTGCCATCGCTTTTAGTGCCTTGCTTCTTTTTATTATAGGTGCACCACTGGGCTCTTTAATACGGAAAGGTGGATTCGGATTACCTATGGTCATGGCCATTATCATCTATTTGGTTTATCACTTTTTATCTTCCTTTGCCGGTAATATGGCTGAAGAAAGTACCATCAATCATTTTTGGGGTGGATGGTTATCCACTTTAATATTTATTCCGATTGGCATCTATCTGGTAATAAGCGCTACATTGGACAGAGGTAAACTCAATCTCAATTTCTGGATTGATAGAATTATCTCATTTTTCAATAGATTTTCCAAAAATAAAGAAGACCAAACGCCTAAACAGGATACTGAAATTCTAGATTAAATTATCTCAAATAAATATTAGAAATAAAACCTACAATGTACACCAAAATAATATATGTAGTCGTTTTATTTACCCTATATCATTGTCAATCTGATAAGAATTCAAATCAAATGGATTCTCAATTTGAAATTAAAGGTACAATAACCCATAATCAAGGGTTTGAAAAAGTCTATTTGAGTTACATATCAGCCGATGAAATCATCTTAATCGATTCTTCTCAAATCAAAGATCAAAGCTTTCATCTGAAAGGCCCAATTCATTTTCCCAAAAAAGCATACATTCAGTTTTATCCGCAAGGCAATAGTTTTCCTTTTATCTTATCGGGTGAAAAAATTGAAATCCAACTTAATGCCCAAGATTTAAATGCCAGTACCATTCATAATTCTCCAATCAATAAGGAATGGAATACTTTAAAACAAAAATCGGTTGAAATATACGGAGATGTGGATTACCTTTTTCCATTGATGCAAAAAGCAAGAATCCAAAATGACTACCAAACTTTAACTCAAATAAATTCAAAAATAGATAGCATTGAAAACATCAATAGACAATATCTTTTAGGATACATCAATCAACATCTTGACAGCCCTCTTTCAATTTTAATTTTGAACGATTTATACCATACACTTCAAAATGATAGTTTGCAAATCATACAAACTTCAAAAAAAATGAGCCCGGAGTTAAAAAAAGCACTTGACTTTGAAATAAAGTAGTATTATTCAAAACATTATCCATTCTACCTTTTTTAATCGGATAAAAGTATTAGCTTTGCCGCTTCTTAAAAACACTTTAATTCGGGTATTTTTTAAATTTCTGTTCTCAAATTTTCAATTATAATTTTTTAATTTTCAGATATTTATAAATTTTACTTCGGGTTTTTAAAAATTCTATTTCAATTATATGCAATCCATTAGAAACATCGCCATCATCGCACACGTTGACCACGGAAAAACAACTTTGGTTGATAAAATTATCGATCAGGCCAAAATTTTAGACGACAGAAAAGAACGTACCGATTTATTGTTGGACAACAATGACTTGGAAAGAGAAAGAGGGATTACCATTCTTTCTAAAAACGTTTCCATCAATTATAAAGGGGTAAAAATAAATGTCATAGACACACCTGGTCACGCCGACTTTGGAGGTGAAGTTGAACGCGTTTTAAAAATGGCTGATGGTGTACTTTTATTAGTGGATGCTTTTGAAGGCCCAATGCCTCAAACTCGTTTTGTGTTGAGTAAAGCATTAGAATTGGGACTCATGCCTATTTTGGTTATCAATAAAGTAGACAAAGAAAATTGTTCTCCTGATATCGTTCATGAAAAAGTATTCGATTTGATGTTTGCTTTGGATGCAACCGAAGAACAATTGCATTTTGATACCGTTTACGGTTCAGCTAAACAAGGCTGGATGAGTTTGGATTGGAAAAATAAAACAGATAACATCATTCCTCTTTTGGATATGATAATTGCGAAAATTCCTGCCCCAACTTATTTGGAAGGTACACCGCAAATGCAAATTACTTCTCTTGACTTTTCAGCATATACAGGTCGTATTGCTATCGGAAGAGTTTATAGAGGTACTTTGGAAGAAGGAAAAGATTACATGATTTGTAAAAAAGACAACACCACCAAAAGAGTACGCATCAAAGAATTACACACTTTCGAAGGTTTGGGTAAAGACCGTGCAGAATCAGTGAGTTGTGGAGATATTTGTGCCATTGTTGGTATAGATGACTTTGAAATTGGAGATACCATAGCCGATTTGGAAAATCCGGAAGCTTTGAAGCGTATCAACGTGGATGAACCTACCATGAGTATGTTGTTTACAATCAACAATTCTCCTTTCTTTGGAAAAGAAGGAAAATTTGTTACTTCCAGACACTTGAGAACTAGACTTTTCAAAGAAATTGAAAAAAATCTGGCGTTGAGAGTGGAAGAAACCGATTCGGAAGATAAATTTAATGTATTCGGTCGAGGCATTTTACACTTGTCAGTTTTGATTGAAACCATGCGTAGAGAAGGATATGAATTGCAAGTTGGAAGACCTCAAGTATTATTTAAAGAAATTGATGGTCAAAAACATGAACCATATGAAACATTGTCTATCAATGTTCAAGAAGAATTTGCAAGTAAAGCCATCAATTTGGTTACCCAACGTAAAGGCGATTTACATCACATGGAACCTCGAGCCGATATGCAACACATGGAATTTGATATTCCGGCTCGTGGCTTGATTGGCTTGAGAAATAAAATTTTAACAGCTACCCAGGGAGAAGCTATTGTAAACCATCGTTTTAGAGGATATGATTTGTTCAAAGGAGAAATCGGCAGCATGATGAATGGTGCAATCGTATCATCTGAAACCGGAAAAGCAACCGCCTATGCCATTGACCGTTTACAAGATAGAGGAAGATTTTTCATCGATCCAAATGAAGAAATTTACAAAGGTCAAGTTGTAGGTGAAAACAACAAACAAGAGGAAATGGGCGTGAATTTGGTCAAAGGAAAAAAACAATCAAACATCCGTACTACTAGTGCCGATGAGGCTTTGAAAATTTTCCCAAAAACGGTATTTTCATTGGAAGAATGTATGGAATACATCAGAGACGACGAATATTTAGAAGTCACTCCACTCAGTTTGAGAATGCGTAAAATAAATTACCGTTAATAAAATTAAAAAAACCCGTAAAATTAAATTTACGGGTTTTTTTATGTATTTAAATCTTGAAGTTTACTCAACAAATCCTTTTTCCGCCATCCATTCCGGATTGTACATTTTACCGACATACCTAGTTCCGTGATCGTGAAACAATACGACAACTACATCATCCTTTGTAAAGTGATGTTTCAATTGAATAACCCCTTTCACAGCAGATCCTGCTGAGTTACCCATAAACAAGCCTTCCATTTTTGCCAATTTTTGAGTATACAAGGCGGCTTCTTTATCGGTCACTTTCTCAAATGCATCAATCAAAGAAAAATCAACGTTTCCTGGCAAAATGTCCTCTCCAATACCTTCAGTAAGGTAAGGATGTATTTCATTTTCATCAAAAATTCCTGTTTCATGGTACTTTTTAAAAACGGAACCGTAAGTATCGATTCCCCAAACTTTAATATTGGGATTTTGTTCTTTCAAATATTTGGCAACTCCTGAAACCGTTCCACCAGTTCCTACTCCTACCACAAAATGCGTTATTTTTCCATCCGTTTGTCTCCAAATTTCAGGTCCGGTAGTTTCATAATGGGCAAGTGCATTAGATGGATTGTCATATTGATTGACATACCAAGAATTGGGCGTTTCACTTCCCAATCTTTTAGAAACCGAATAATACGACCTAGGGTCATCCGGTTCAACAGCTGTCGGGCATACAATTACTTCGGCTCCCATCGCCCGCAAAACATTGATTTTTTCTATAGATTGTTTGTCGGGAATGACAAAAATGCACTTGTATCCTTTGATAATAGCCACCAACGCCAAACCCATACCGGTATTACCCGATGTGCCTTCTATAATGGTTCCTCCTGGCTTCAATCGGCCATCGGCTTCAGCATCTTCTATCATTTTAAGAGCCATACGGTCTTTGGCAGAATGTCCCGGATTAAAAGTTTCTACTTTGGCTAAAACCAAAGCATCAACCTCCTCAACTATTTTATTCAATTTGACCAAAGGTGTATTTCCTATGGTTTCTAGTATGTTTTGAGCGTATTGCATATCATATTTAAATGTGCGCAAAAGTACTCAATTTAGATTTATAAAATAAAGGTTTTTTTTAACTATTCTTTTCCTCCAATTGAATGTTTATACACTTGTTTTTCTTAATTTTACAAAATGGTTTAAATTGGCTTAAACCAAATTAATCAATTCAAAATTAAATATTTCAATGAATACAGACATCCGATCACTCGAACCCAAATCCCTTTGGAATCATTTTGCCGACCTCAATGCAGTTCCACGCGGCTCCAAAAAAGAAGAAAAAGTCATCCAATTTATGGTTGATTTTGGAAAAAAATTAGGTTTGGAAACCCAAGTAGATCCTGTACAAAATGTCATCATCAAAAAACCTGCTACACCGGGAATGGAAAATCGTAAAACTGTTGTTTTACAATCTCATTTGGATATGGTACATCAAAAAAACAATGATACGGTCTTTGATTTTGACACCGAAGGAATTAAAATGTACATAGATGGTGATTGGGTAACAGCAGATGGCACCACTTTGGGTGCAGATAATGGATTGGGTGTTGCAGCCATCATGAGTATTTTGGAGTCTAAGGACATTCCTCATCCTGCTATCGAAGCTTTATTTACCATTGATGAAGAAACCGGAATGACTGGTGCAAAAGGTTTGCAAGCAGGTTATTTAAGCGGAGAAATATTACTCAATTTAGATACTGAAGATGATGAAGAAATTGATATAGGTTGTGCCGGAGGTATTGATGTTACAGCTCTAGGCACTTATTTACAAGAAGAACTCTTGGGAAACACCAAAATAATGACTCTTGAAGTCAAAGGATTGAACGGAGGACATTCAGGAATGGATATTCATCGAGGATTGGGAAATGCCAATAAAATCATGAACCGATTATTGTATGAATCATTTGATTTCGAAATCAAATTAATCAGCATACACGGTGGAAGTTTGCGTAATGCTATTCCACGTGAAAGCAAAGCAGTTTTAGCTGTTCCTACTGAAAAATTAAAAGCATTTGAGAATAAAATTGCCATTGCTACTTTAGATATTAAAAAAGAATTTCAGACCGTTGATGGTGGCTTACAAATTACCCTTTCAGAATCAGATGTCAAGGTAAATAAAGCCATGGAAACACATAGCTTTATTACTTTGCTCAAAACCCTATATTCCGCTCATAATGGCGTTTATAGAATGAGTCCCGATATAGCCGGATTAGTCGAAACTTCCAACAATATTGCCAAAGTAACCGTTGAAAACGGAACAATCAAAATTGAATGTTTGACTCGAAGCGCAGTTGAAACCAGTAAAATGGATTTGGCCAATGCCTTGCGTTCTGCTTATGAATTGGCAGGTTATGAGGTGAATTTTGCAGGTTCTTATCCGGGATGGCAACCCAATCCTCAATCTCCTATTTTGAGTCTCATGACCGGATTGTACAATCAATTATTTAAAAAAGACGCTCAAGTAGTAGCTTGTCATGCAGGTTTGGAATGTGGTATTTTAGGTCAAAATTATCCAAAAATGGATATGATTTCTTTTGGGCCAACCATTCAGGGAGCACATTCTCCTGACGAGAAAGCAAATATTCCATCTACACAAAAATTCTGGAAGTATTTATTGGATATCCTTAAAAATATTCCGACAAAGAGTTAATGAAAGGTTTTTTGACAATTTTCAATTTACTTTTGGAATATGTTGAATAAATCAAATTACATGAGGTTATTTTATAATTTAAAACGAAAACATACAAATAACCTAATGTTAATAATTTTATTTGGGTAAGCCCCAAAAAATTGTACTTTTACCAATTCATAATTTTTTAATTTTTATGGGCAAAATCATAGCCATTGCAAATCAAAAAGGAGGCGTAGGAAAAACCACAACAACGGTTAATCTAGCTGCTGCTTTGGGTGTTTTAGAGAAAAAAATTCTTTTGATTGATGCCGATCCACAAGCCAATGCCACATCAGGTTTGGGTATTGATGTAGAAGGAGTTGAGATAGGAACCTATCAATTATTGGAGCATATCACACAAGCCAAAGAAGCGGTCATGCATACCAGTTCCCCAAATTTGGATATCATTCCAGCGCATATTGATATGGTTGCTGTGGAAATTGAATTGGTTGACAAACCCAATAGGGAATATATGTTGAGAGAGATTTTACAACCCATCAAAGATGATTATGATTACATCCTGATTGATTGCGCACCTTCATTAGGATTATTGACACTCAATGCTTTAGTGGCTGCCGATTCTGTTTTAATACCCATACAATGCGAATATTTTGCCTTGGAAGGTTTGGGAAAATTGTTGAATACCATTAAAAGCGTTCAAAAAATCCACAACAAAGATTTAGATATCGAGGGCTTATTACTTACTATGTATGATTCCCGTTTACGATTATCCAATCAAGTGGTTGAAGAAGTGAAAAAACATTTTCAAAATATGGTTTTTAAAACCATCATTCATCGCAATATTAAATTGGGTGAAGCACCTAGTTTTGGGGAAAGTATCATATCATATGATGCAACCAGTTTAGGCGCAAAAAATTACATCAGTTTGGCAAATGAAATATTGAAGAACCATGGCGATTCAAAATAAAAAACAAGCATTAGGAAGAGGTCTTTCTGCACTTCTCAAAGATCCAACTACAGATATATCTACTGCATCCGATAAAAATGCAGATCAAATCATTGGAAACATCATCGAGATTGATTTGAAAAGTATCGAAGTCAATCCATTTCAACCCCGAACCCATTTCAATGAAGAGGCACTTCAGGAATTAGCCAATTCAATTCAGGAGTTGGGTGTAATCCAACCTATTACTGTTAGAAAATTGGAAGGAGCACATTTCCAACTAGTATCGGGTGAAAGAAGGTTGAGAGCAGCAAAAAGCATTGGATTGGAAACAATACCTGCTTACGTTCGATTGGCCAATGATGAAGAAATGCTCTTAATGGCATTGGTTGAAAATATTCAACGAAAAGATTTGGATCCTATTGAAGTGGCCTTGAGTTATCAGCAACTTATTGATCAAGTGAGTTTGACCCAAGAAGAACTGAGCCAACGAGTTGGAAAAAAACGAACAACTGTAACCAATTATTTGAGATTATTGAAATTAGACCCAATTATCCAAACCGGTATGCGAGACGGATTTATTTCAATGGGTCATGGACGTGCGATAATCAATATTGATGATAATGAAGACCAATTGGCAATTTACAAAAGAATTATTGATCGCAATTTATCGGTACGTCAAACTGAGGATTTGGTGCAACAATTTAAATCCAATTCAGATACTAAAACCAAAACGGTATTAAGTCAACCTGAATACATTTATGATTTTGAAAAATCTTTCGCGAAGTTTTTTGGAAGTAAAGTTCAAATAAAAAGTTCTAAGAACGGTAAAGGAAGTATACAAATTCCTTTTGGATCAGAAGAAGACCTCAATCGAATTAAAAAGTTATTGAAATAGTGCATAAACTTTGGATTTTATTTTTGTTTGTATTTTTTTTCAATCCCATTTTCGCTCAGGATGAGGAAAATTTGATTGTACAAGATAGTATTAAGGATAGTGAAATTTTCGATATTGCTACTAAACCTTCTAAATCAGCATTCTACAGTGCAGTATTACCTGGATTAGGTCAAGCATATAATAAGGATTATTGGAAAATTCCTGTAGTTTATGGCGCTTTGGGTACAGGTATTTATTTTTATGATTTCAATAATGATGCCTATAAAAAATATAGAAAAGCTTACAAATTGCTCAAATTGGATCTACCAAATGACTATCCCGGAATTTCTGCTAGTTCACTGGAAAGTGCCCAAAAATATCATAAAAAGTATCGTGATTTGTCCTTACTTGTAACAGCAGGGCTCTATGTGCTACAAATTGTAGAAGCTAGTGTTGATGCGCATATGCAATACCACAACACCGATCCCGATTTATCGATTAAACCAATTATGATTCAAGATGAGATGCAAGGAAAATCATCGTTTGGAATCGGCTTAAACTACCAATTTTAATAGTATTTATTTGTTTAAATAATTTTTAAAACATACTAACAAAATATAATTTTTGATGAAGATTGCATTGCTTGGATATGGTAAAATGGGAAAAGCTATCGAACAGATTGCGATTACCCGAGGGCATAAGATTGTTTTGAAATTAGATGATTCAACTAAAGATATTCAATTTAACAAAGCCGATGTTGCTATAGATTTCAGTGTTCCCGAAGCTGCATTTTACAACATCAGCCAAGCAATTGAACAAAATGTACCCATAGTAAGTGGCACAACCGGTTGGTTGAACCAAATGGAAGAAGTACTCAGGCTGTGTCAAACTAAAAACGGTAGTTTTATTTATTCATCCAACTATAGTTTAGGTGTCAATTTGTTTTTCTCCTTAAATAAACAATTGGCTAAATTGATGCAAAAGTTTGATTATGAACCATCAGTAATTGAAACCCATCATACCCAAAAATTAGATTCACCTAGCGGTACTGCAATCACTCTAGCCAACCATTTACTACCTTATTCACAAAAAAAAGGGTGGACTATGGAAGAAAATCAAAATGATAAATTGAAAATTACTTCTTATAGAATAGATGAAGTTGCTGGTACTCACCAAGTAATTTACACTTCACCCATTGATGATATAGAAATCAAACATACTGCGCATAATCGAGTAGGTTTTGCACAAGGCGCCGTTCTTGCTGCCGAATATATTGCAACTAGAAAAGGAGTTTTTACAATGAAAGATGTCTTAGATTTGTAAGCCATTGCTTCTTGAATTAATGTTTAATAAAATTTAAATCGAATTATAATGTTAACAAACTGGATTATTTTTTTCATAATTATTCAATTGGTTCACTTTTTAGGAACCTGGAAATTATATCAAAAAGCAGGTAGAAAATCTTGGGAAGCACTTATTCCCGTATATAATGCTGTAGTTTTAACAAAAATCATGAATCGTCCATGGTGGTGGGTTATACT
>JADZFW010000010.1 GCA_020854235.1 Flavobacteriaceae bacterium | reverse complement strand
CTTCGTCAGCACTTTGCTTGTAATCTTTAAATTCATTAGTTGACAAGCCACTCATTTGTCCACCGGTCATTCCAAACAACATGTTGTTGAAAACCACCAAGGTCATATCAATATTGCGTCGAGCTGCCTCCAAAATGTGTTGTAATCCAATAGTAGCTCCACCATCGCCTTGAATAACAATGGTTTTCTTTTTAGGATTGTCAATACCTAAGGAAACTCCTACGCCTAGTGCAGGTGAACGACCGTGCAATCCATGTATGCTATGTGTAGCAAACAAAGGATCAACTAATCCTGCACAACCGATATCACTGACAATAGATACATCTTTGGTCCCATATCCCAATTGCTCCAATGCTTCACTGATACTACGTGTTGAAATACCATGTCCACATCCGGGGCAAAATGGCATTTTTACTTGTGTTAATATTTTCTCTTGTGTTTCCACTTTTAATATTTTAAATGTTAATCCCGATAACAATCGGAAGAAAAGTAATGTAAAAATTGATTAATAATTGGCTAATCTATTAACTCTCTAATCAACTAAATTTTTTCTATAATCTCACTAGGCGATAACATCGTTCCAAATTTTGTAGCTACCTTGATTTGCGTTGACTGACGTTTACCATACAACATTTCCTTGTACATGCCTGTCATATTTTCCTCGGCAAAAGTGATTTCTTCGTATTGATCGATGATTTCATAAATTTTGGGCGGAACAGGTAAAAGTGTTTTGGCAATCAATAAACTTACTTTTTTTCCATTCTTTCTCAAATTTGCTACTGCATCTCTAGCTGCATCGGCTGAAATACCCCAAGAGACGACCAAATTTTTGGCATCAGTCTGAGCATCGTATTCGTAAAATGTGAACTCATCAATACGCGTTTCCAATTTCTCTTTCAATCGCCAAGTATTACCTAGACTTTCGGCATCATTCTTTCCAATCAAACCCATATTATTATGTGTTGATGAATTGAAACGCACTTGCTCCAATTCATTGGCTAATGGTAAAAAGACAGGTACTTTATCAGCACCGGCTTTATAGGTTTGATAGGGTTTTTCGTATGGTTTGATGGAACGGTCAATGGGTTTCAATGGTTCCAAAGTACTGATATCAAAACTCTTTTGAGTCATGACCATTTCTTTGGAAGTCAACAAAATAACAGGTGTGCGGAATTTGATAGCGGTTTTGGCAGCTTCATAAGCCAAAGTCCAAGCATCATTAAAATTGGAAGGTGAAAAAATAGGTAAAGGCATTCCTCCCGAAATAACGCCATCCAAAAATTTCAAATCACCTTGAGCTCCTGTTGTAGCCGAACCTGTACTGGGACCTAAGCGTTGTGTAATGATCAATACCATAGGCAATTCCATCATATACGCCATATTGAGGGTTTCGGTCATCAATGCTAATCCCGGGAATGCAGTAGCAGTTACCGGTAGTTTTCCTGCGGCCGAAAATCCTGACATCCATTGCAAAACCGAAATTTCGTCAGGGCCTGCCATAAACTGCGGAAATCGCAATTTGGAATAAGAATAAAACAAATTGGATGGTGTAATAGGATAGCCTATAAACACATCGGCTCCCGATTGAACAAGAGCTTCAGTAATGATACGAGAAGCGTCAATGAGGACGTTTTTTGAAGTTTTGGTTTCCAAAATACTTGAATTTTAAGTGCAGCAAATTTAACTGAAATAATTCAAATACGACTTACGAAAACGTTTTTTATAACGGCTTTAACAAGCTTTCAAAAAGCAGACGCCAACCTTTCCATTCGCCCGAATCGGATAAAGAAGAATTATGAAAGATACTCACAAAGGTGCCTTTTACATCAGCAACTACTTGCCGCATTTCCAGACCCATTTGAACAGCTTCCTCCAAAGTTAAATTTTGATAGTCCTTCAAAGTGCCTTCCATGAGTTGGAATGGCAGAATTTGCAAAGGTCTTTGCTCATTAGTTTCCAAATTAAAAAAAGGATAAGCTACCGAAATACCGGCTCTAAATCCAATATGATCGGCAAAACCCATAGAATAATCAGTAGTAATACCATTGGAAATCAAATTTTCGTATGTTATTGGAAACGCTAATTTGAGATAGTGTTGCCTGCTTTGAGTCACTTTATGTCCCAATACTTTAACCAATGCTTGAATCTCTCTGGTCAATTCTTGGGTTTCAGTATTGGAATGATAAGAAGGATGAATGCCAATGTCTCCTATTTTTGAAAGTCTGATGATTAAATCTTTCATGGTTTGATTCAAGGGCAAATTTTTATCAAATGTCCCATATTTTCCCAATTCAAAGAAAAAAACATTCGTAGTTTTTGAAACAGAAAGTGCTTGTTCCAGATAATTATAAGTATCAAACACATCTTTCCCTCCAAAAAAATACTTAAACCTTTGGGTCAAATCCCACTTATTAAATTGCAATAATGATTTAAACAATCCACCACATTGTCTGAAAAACGGTTTGCCTTTAAAAGCATACGCTACGTCTATATCAATAGTGTTGAGTTGGGAAAAAGTTTGATTTGGAAAGACTGCTGATGGATAGCGATCTAAAATGAGATTTTTAAGTTGTTGCATCCAAAAATGAACAACCGGTAGATGTAAAAAATTGGCTTTGAATGCCAAAGATTCCTCCGCAGAAAATCGTCCATGTGCATCTGGAGTAAATGGTAAGTATTCCTCATATCTGGTAATCATATAAAAAGTACTCGCCAATAAATCATATGAAATATCAGTTTGGTCTGATGTTTTAAAGAAATAAGGTATTCCATCTAGATGAGTCACAGCTATCTTTTGAGTTTGTATATCTGATTCAAATAGTAGCGCATGCGGTTTGATCCAAATACTATTTGAGATAGCTTGGTCACTGTAATTTATCTTTGGGAAATCCTGAATGGAATTAAAAAAAGTTTTATTTGTAGTCACTTCACAATCCATTCCCAGCAATATATTGAAGCATACTTCAACGGTATATTGAAGTCTAGGAGAATTTTGGTTTGAAAACAAATATATCATGATAAATGCTTGTAGATATCTTTTAAAATTTGAGATTCATTTTCCCAATTATATTTTTCTGCCGCAAAATTTAAATTGGTTTTCCACATTTGATACCGTTGTTTATCGTACAATGCATCTTGAACCAAATTAGCCATCTGCTTTGGATCGTGTTCCTCAAAAACAACTCCTATTTGGGCTTCCTGCACAATTTGAGCAACAACTTTTCGATTGGAAACCATTAAGGGAATTCTACATTGAATGTAATCAAAAACCTTGTTGGGCAAACTGAGTTCGTAATTCAGATTGGTACCTTTATCAAGCGACAAACCCAAATCGGCTATTTGTGTGTATTGCAACATTTCTAAATAAGGCAATTTGCCGATTATTTTCACTTTAGAATCCAAATGTAATTCTTGAATCATGACTTTTAAATCAGGGATGACATCTCCACTTCCTATAATCAATAATAAAACATCATCCAAGAATTGCATCATTTGAACCGCTTCTTCTGCTCCTCTATCCTTATTGATACCCGAACCTTGAATGATTAACATTTTTCGAGTTCCTTTAACTTCTTTTATCCAAGTATCCGAAGGTAAAGACAAAGTCAATTTGGGTGAAATGTTTCGAATAACCTTTACGGGAACTTGATATTTATTTTCAAAAATACGGGCAATTTCCGAATTGACGGTAATGACATTTTTTAAATGCGGGAAAATCCTCTTTTCAATTTGTAACCATACATTTCGCACTTTGGGACGATGCATCAATTCGGGAATTTCAGTAAATAATTCATGTGAATCATAAACCAATTTCTTTCCAAATAATTTGGCTATTAAGAAGTTGGGAAGCAAAGTATCTAAATCATTGGCAACCAGTATATCTTTTTTGAGAAATAAAAGTTTGAAGAAAAGTCTCAAATTGAACTCAGCATAAAACCAAACTTTCTTTCTAAAAATCAACCGCATTCTGCTTACCTGATACGGTCTTTCAATAGGTAAACTTTCCGGTAATTTACGCCCCAAAAGTACAATCTCAAAACCTTCTTCATGTAAGGTTTGACACACCTTTTTGACTCTTTGGTCAGTGACCAAGTCATTGGAAACGGAAACTACTATTTTGGGTTTCAAGATTTAAAATTAATTGGATTAAACAATATTTACTTCCATTTCCAAGGTTACTCCAAATTGGGTTAAAACAGTTTGTTGGATTTTTTGAGCCAAAGCAACTACTTCAGTTCCTTGGGCATTGCCATAATTAACCAAAACCAATGCCTGCTGCTCATGAACGCCTACTTCTCCAAATCTCTTGCCCTTATAACCGGCTTGCTCGATTAACCAACCAGCAGCCAATTTGACTTGATCATCAGGTGCAGGATAATGTGGTATTTCCGGAAATCGAGATTGAAGTTGGGAAAATAAGTTTTTTGGAATCACTGGATTTTTAAAAAAACTTCCAGAATTTCCTAAAACTTTAGGATCGGGTAGTTTGGATTGGCGGATCTGTATAACTGTATTTGCGATGTCTAAAGCAGTAGGTTGCAAATTGCCTTTTTGTATCAAAACCGATTGGATAGCACCATAAGTGGTATTGACCTGACTTTGATTTTTCTTCAAATTAAAACTAACTGCTGTAACAATATATTTTCCTTTTGATTTTTTAAAAATGGAATCACGATATCCAAATTGGCATTCCGAATGTATAATTTTTTGAATGCGCTGGGTAGTTACCTCCATAACTTCTACACATTCGATAACATCTTTGACTTCTACACCATAAGCACCTATATTTTGAATAGGAGAAGAACCTACATTACCCGGAATCAAAGCCAAATTTTCCAACCCGGCATAACCCTGTTCTAAGCTCCACATGACCAATTCATGCCAGTTTTCTCCGGCACATACTTTGAGTAAAACAGCATTTTGACTTTGTCTAATAATTGTGATTCCTTTGATTTGCAAATGGATAACTATTCCATCAAAATTTCTAGTAAATAAGGTATTGCTACCACCACCCAAAATGTAATAATTCAATTGCTGATCCTCAATATATTTTAAAACTTCTTTCAATGCTTCAATAGAATCAATCTCAACAAATTGAGCAGCAATCGATTCAATACCAAAAGTATTATACGCTTTTAAAGATATATTTTTATGAATTTTCATCAACAGCATGAGATTTAATAAATCGGGAAGCACTTTCAGAAAGTGGCGCATTATCAATTCGATTTGTATCAAATACAGGTTTACAAGCCACCTGTTTCAAAGGAATATGCCCACTCCACTCAGAAGTCTCAATGGCTTCATCACCCGCCGGATTACCTTTTCTAATTTTCACGGAAGCACTTTCTATGGTAAATTTAACAGCCATTGTAGCTTTCAACTCTTGATCTGTCCCCAATTCCACTTCATTCCATCTTCCAGGGATGATGTGTTCAGTCAAAATCTCCAAAGATTCCAATTTTTCTGATGGATCTACAATTTCTTCCAAAGTTCCAAAAAGAACCGCAGAACGATAATTAACCGAAGTATTAAAAAGAGATTTCGCCAAGACAATACCGTCCAAATGGGTTACTGAAATGCAAATTTGTTCATTTTGAAGTGCTTCATTGAGCATAAAGTTTTTGGTACTTCCGTGCAAGTACAGAACATTCCCTTTCCTACCATAAGCCGTAGGAATCATCATGGCTTTCCCTTGATGCGTAAAAGCAACATGACAGAGAAAGCCAGCATCCAAAACTGCGTATAAATCCTGTTCAGTATTGGCTTCCCTTTTATTTCCTCTTATGATTTTATTGAAATGCATACCCTTAAATTTTAATACATGAAAAAATTAATTAGGATAAACTTTTAATGCTTTAGCTAAAATTTCAACAGACCGAATCAAATCATCTTTTTTCAACACATAAGCCATTCGAACCTCTTTTTTACCTTTACCAGGCGTAGAATAGAATCCACTGGCAGGAGCAACCATAACTGTTTCTTTTTGGTCATCAAATTTTTCTAACAACCATTGGGCAAAATCATCAGCATCATTAACGGGAAGTTCGACCACACAATAGAAAGCCCCTTTAGGCAGGGGAACTTTAACACCAGGAATTTTTCGCAATTCATGGATCAATACATCTCTGCGTTCTCTATATTCTTGATTGACTTCTTTGAAATATGAATCAGGGGTTTCTAGGGCGGCTTCTGCAGCTATTTGTTCGTAAGTTGGCGGACTCAAACGCGCTTGTGCAAATTTTAGAACAGTAGCAATAACTTCTTTATTTTTGGTAACCAAACATCCGATACGAGCGCCACACATACTATATCGTTTGGAAACCGAGTCTATCATGATGGCATGTTCGTCCAAGCCATCTTCTTCCATTACGGAAAAATGTTTCAAACCGTCATAGACAAACTCTCGATATACTTCATCGGCAATCAGAAACAAATCGTGTTGTAAAACCAAGTCTTTGAGTTTGATAATTTCCTCATGTGAATACATATAACCCGTCGGATTTCCCGGATTACAAATGAGAATGGCTTTGGTATGGGGTGTAATTAATTTTTCAAATTCCTCAATAGGAGGCAAAGCAAAAGCAGTATCAATGCTTGAAACTACTGGTACTACTTTGACACCACTAGCTGTTGTAAAACCGTTGTAATTAGCATAAAAAGGTTCGGGAATAATGATTTCATCACCTACATCAGTAATACTTCCAATGGCAAATAACAAAGCTTCCGAACCACCAGTTGTTACCACAATATCTTGAGCAGAAACTTTGATGTTTTTTTGAGCATAATAACCCGCCAATTTGGTTCTGTAGATTTCACTACCTTCCGAACGGCTGTATTCCAACACTTCAATATTAGAATTTTTTACTGCATCGAGCGCAATTTGCGGAGTTTTGATATCAGGTTGGCCAATGTTGAGGTGGTACACTTTAACACCTCTTTTCTTGGCTTCTTCGGCATATGGAACTAATTTTCGAATAGGTGAAGCCGGCATTTGCAGACCTTTTTTGGATATATTTGGCATGATTAGATAAATTGCTATTGTTAAAACAAATGTTTAAATAACGAGTATATAAGAGTGCAAATTTGCAATTTTTTTTATGAACAACCTCAACAATTAGAAACTTAAGAAACAACCGATGTCAGATTTTGTTAATCTTTTGTGAAAACAAGAAATAAAGTTAATTATTTTGTAATTTTGGTTACATTTATTACCATGTTAAAAACAATTCAAAAATTTGTATTAATAGGGTTTGGCCTATGGATAAATCTAGGTTTTGCACAAAGCAAAATGTATTTTACCAATGGGATTCATAAGCAAAAAATACCTTTTGAATTTCACCATAATCTCATCATAATTCCAATGGAAGTCAATGGTGTAGAATTAAACTTTATTTTGGATACAGGAGCTTCAAAAACTGTAATTTTTACACTAAATGAAAGGGATTCACTAGTTTTAAACAATACTCAAAATGTCGAACTAAGAGGCATGGGAACAGGAGAACCCATTCAAGCTATTTTATCGGAACAGAACAATACAAAGCTTGGACATATCATAGGTGTTGACCAAACCATTTATATGGTTTATGATGAACACTTCGATTTTTCATCCAAAGTTGGCATGACCATACATGGTATAATTGGGTATGAATTTTTAAAAAACTTTGTCACAACTATTGATTTTACTAAAAAACTCATCATTGTAGAAAATACTTCTCATTTTAAAATTCCGGAAAGTAAAAAATTCAGTAGATTAGACTTAACTTTTCATCAGAATAAGCCCTATTTGGATGGGAAAATTAAACTACCGGGCTCTTTAGAATTTGATGCTAAAATGCTTATTGATACAGGTAATTCGGATGCACTTTGGGTCTTTGAAGATCATGAAAAAAATGTATTGTGTCCAACTCCATACTTTATTGACTATTTGGGTGAAGGATTGAGTGGTAGTATTGAAGGTAAAAGAACCAAGATTCAATCATTTCAATTTGGAGAATATAAATTTGAAAATCCTACAATAGCCTTTTTAGATTCTACTGCTACAACGTATGCAAGAGTTTTTGAAGAAAGAAACGGAAGTATTGGAAATCAAATAATTAACAGATTTAAAATTATATTAGACTATCCAAATAAGACCCTATATTTGAAGAAAAACAATACCTTCTCCAAAGAATTTCGATACAATCGTACGGGAATTGAACTTTCATATTTTGGAAAAGTTTTAGTAGAAAACAAAGTAATACCTAGTGAAAACAATTATACCAATCATGAAAATGAAAATGGTCATGTTGTATCTTTTATGATCGATTACGAATATGAATTTAAACCTTTGTACGGTATTTATAAAATAAGAAAGGATTCTCCTGCAGATTTAGCTGGATTAAAAGTGAATGATATGCTATACTCTATTGATGGCAAATTGGCCCACGAACTTGAATTAGAGGAAATCAATCACATTTTCCAAGGTGATATTGGGCGAAATTTAACCATACAAGTTGATCGGAATGGAATCCGTTATACCTTTAAATTACAATTAAAAGATCTACTTTAATCAAAAAGTATTATTCCCAATTTTTCAAAAAATTATATAAAAGCCTCACGCCAGCTCCCGTTCCACCTTTCCCTTGATAGGAATCAGAAGATTCCAAATAAGCTGGTCCGGCAATGTCCAAATGAATGTATGGATATTTTACAAAATGTTCCAAAAACTTTCCTGCAGTAATCATACCTGCATTGGCACCTCCTATATTTTTTAAGTCAGCAATATCAGATTTCATTTCCTCATACCATTCATCCCAAAAAGGCAATCTAAAAACACGATCATGCGTTTCGATTCCGGATTCATACAATTTTTTAAAGTATTTATCTTTTGCATTTCCCATACTAATAGAGGTTTTAGTCCCCAAAGCCCTAACTGCCGCTCCAGTCAAAGTAGCTGCATCAATGACTAACTCCGGTTGGTATTTGTTTGCATATGCCAAAGCATCTGCCAAAATCATTCTACCTTCGGCATCAGTATTGAGAACTTCAACAGTTGTTCCATCAAACATGTGAATAACATCTCCGGGTGTATAAGCTTCCAAACCAGGACGATTGTCGGTAGCAGGAATCAATCCTATGACATGAACAGGTATTTTATTTTTGGCTAAGGCATCAATGGTTGCTGCCATACAAGCTGCACCTGCCATATCACTTTTCATGGAATCCATAGAATGTGGGGTTGGTTTCAAACTCAAACCTCCTGTATCGTATACAACACCTTTTCCAACCAAAACTATAGGTTTTGCATTTTTAGCATTTTCAGGCTTATATTCAATAATTGTAAAAGTTGGAGGTGTAATAGAACCTTTATTTACAGCCAATAAGCCACCCATTTTTAAAGCCTCAATCTTATTCTTGTGTAATACTTCAACATTATAATGATGTGCAACGCCTAATTTTTCAATTTCATGTGCCAACTGAACAGCATCCAAATGAGAAACAGGTTCATTAACGCGATCTCTAGCCCAAAAAACAGAATCGATTAAATTATGCAATTCTTGAATTTTAGAATCAGTTAAAGTTCCAACAACATGCAAATGCATAAATTTATTTTTCTTTTTATCTGCATCTTTGAAATATTTTATAAACTGATAGTTGGACAACAATAAACCCTCAATAAAGGCTAACGCAAAATCAGGATTGAAACAATTTAAAACGGCAGTTTCTTCATCTTTTACATAAGTATGAAATTGATACGCAATTTGCCTAATGTCTTCCATTTTGGCTTCAGTACTATTGTAAACAAAAAGAAAACCATCCGATTTTTTTAAAAATTGAAGTTTTTTTTGGTCCCAATCCTTTTGAAAATATAAAAAATCAGCTGCATTCAATTGATGTTGAATGGTAGCTAATTGATCCATAATATAAATGCTATTTTGTGAACTTTGTTCTGAATTAATGGTTGTAATAATCATCTTTTGAGTTTTCAATAAGCTACAAAGTTCGGAAAGAAAAACGAAAGAAAATAATTTAGCTAAAATTTTTATAAAATAAAGGTTTAATAATATTTTAAAGTTAATTTAAAACACCTTTACTAAATTGTTTTAAAACTATACATATTTTAATAATTAATAATTTAATACTTTACTTATATATTTTATATTGCTGTATTTCTGATATATATATTTATGTTTAGCTTTACATATAAATATTCACTATTTTACAAATGATAAATATCAATTTATTATTAGGTTATTAAACCGTATATTTGTTGTATAATAAAATCCAAGCATTATGTTCAATATTTTTAAAACTTCCAAATCAGTAAATTTGAGTATTGAAGAGTTTTTTGATAAAATTGAATATGGAAATCTCAACTTTAAAAAAGGCATCAATCATTATCTGAAAAATGAAATAAGTGATTTTGAAGAGAGTTTGAAAACCATTCATACATTAGAAAATGAAGCCGACACTTTAAAAAGAAAAATTGAAAATGATTTTTATGTGTATTCATTGATGCCCAATTATGCTAGTGATATCATCAATTTGTTGGAAAAAATTGACGATGTTATCGATCTATCTAAAGATTTATTAAGTCAATTTGATGTAGAATCACCCAATATTCCGGAAGACATTAAAAAAATGTACGAAAAACTTACCTCTGCTTCTTTTAAATCGGTTGAAAATATGATACCTGCAGCTCGTATCTTTTTCACATCGCCTGAGCAAGTCAAAGAAAAAATTCAAAAAGTACTTTTCTACCATAGAGAAGCGCATTCCTTAGCTACCGAACTCAAAAGAACTGTTTTCAAAGATTCTGAAAGTTTGGTTTTGAGTGAGAAAATTCACCTGAGATATTTTGCTTTTCACATCGAACAAATTTCTGATGCATCCAAAGTGGTTGCTTTATTGCTTTCCTCTTTAGTGTTAAAAATTAAAATGTAAATCATGTTTTTTTTCTTTCTAACCAGCGGACTTTTTCTAGGATGGGCATTAGGCGCCAATGATGCAGCCAATGTCTTCGGTTCGGCTGTTGGTTCGAAAATGATAAGATTTAGACAAGCTGCTATCATTGCTTCCATTTTTGTAATCTTAGGAGCTGTTTTACAAGGTTCCGGAGGAGCTGAATCCTTAGGAAAATTGGGATCTATTGATGCCATTGGAGGTGCATTTACAGTTTCCTTAGCCGCTGGAATTACTGTTTTTTGGATGACCAAATACAATCTACCGGTTTCTTCTACGCAAGCAATAGTCGGAGCTATTATAGGCTGGAATTTTTTTACAAGTAGCTCAACCGATCCTCAATCATTGGTTAAAATTGTGACCACATGGGTTGCAGGTCCAATTTTAGGTGGCGTTTTTGCAATTTTGATTTATAAATTGGTTAAATACATTTTAATAAAAAGTAAAACACATCTACTCACGCAAGATGCAATTACCAAATATGCGCTCATTGCAGTAGGAGCTTTTGGTTCCTATAGTTTGGGAGCCAATAACATCGGAAACGTTGTAGGAGTCTTTGTTCCTTCTGCTCCAAAAATTGAGTTGGATTTTGGAATCTTTGTATTGGATGGAACTCAAATTTTATTTTTTATTGGTGGATTAGCTATTGCTTTAGGGATTATTACATATTCTAAAAGAGTCATCATGACTGTGGGAAATTCATTGATGAAACTCACCTCCGAAACAGCATTTGTAGTTGTATTTTCGCATTCCTTAGTCTTATTTATTTTCTCCTCTCAGTCCCTTTCTGACTTTTTCGTCTTTATAGGTTTGCCTCCCATTCCACTTGTGCCTGTATCTAGTTCACAAGTGATTGTTGGTTCAATTTTGGGAATTTCTCTATTAAAAGGTGGTCGAAATGTAGATTATAGTGTACTGGGTAAAATTGCAGCAGGTTGGGTAGCTACGCCTGTTTTAGCAGGTTTAATTTCTTTTATTTCATTATTTTTTTTAAGCAATGTCTTCAACGTAAAGGTTACTCAAATTCCTACCGAAAACATTGTAAAAGAGCAAATTCAGATCACTCAACCTGAAATCAATTTACCAATTTCTACTTTAAATCAACCCATTGTCAATACAACAGATTTACAAGCTGAAAGAATTGATTTGATTCAAATTACATTGATTGTAAGTCTTATCGCGTTGATTTTGGTCGCTATATATCTTTTGTGGATCAATAGAAATTTGAGAATACAACTTAAAAATACAGATTATAACGATCAAATTCTCAAATACAATGAACAACAAGCGGTTTTGGAATACGAATTGAAAATTACCAACAATCAAAATGCCCGTTTGGAAGCCGCAGTTAAAACCAAAAAGAAAGCCCAAAAAAAACTAGCATTAGATATTATTCAAAAGACTGAAGTTTTAGCCCAATTGAAAACTGAAATTGATGAAATCAAGAAAAAACCTGAAAATGAAATTAAATACAGTGATTTGAACAATATTAAAACATTAATTGTTGAACAACTCAATATTGAAAAGGAGAGAAAATCTCTAAACAACTACATTCAGGAACTCAACATCAATTTTTATCAAAACCTCAGCACAAAATATCCCGAACTTTCAGAAAAGGAAAAACGTTTATGTGCTTTATTAAGGTTAAATTTATCTTCAAAGGAGATTGCCTCTATTTTAGGTATATCCTTTAAAAGTGTTGAAATAAACCGATATCGCATTAGAAAAAAAATGAGTTTAAAAAAAGATGAAAAGCTACATCATATTATTAACAAATTATAATTAAACTTTAAATTAATTCAAAATGAAAATTAGATTTTACACATTAATCACAGCTTTAATGTTACTGGGAATAACGTTAAAAGCACAAAATGAGGACCCTGAAAAAGCAATGAATCAATATGGTAAAGAAGTTGAAGAAACAATCGATCTCCAAGTTCAAGCCAGAGATGGAATCATCACTTTTGAATCCAAAGACAAAAATTACAAGTTTTGGATGGACAATAGAATGTACTTTGATGGAGGTATTTTCTTTGACAAAGATGCATATAACCCTATTGGAAATGGTTTAACAGTAAGACGCGCTCGTATCGCAGTCAAAGCCAACATTCATAAAAATTGGTATGGTGAAGTAGATTTGGATTTTGCCAATTCAGTTGTTGAGCTTAAAGATATGTATGTCAAATACAGCAATGATGCCGATAATTTCAATATCAAAGCAGGTCATTTCAAAGAAGGTTTTTCTATGGAAACGACTACTACATCTAGATATTTGACATTCATGGAAAGATCTTTGATTTCAAAATTTGCTCCATCAAGACATTTAGGTATTCAAACCAATTACATCAGCGACAAAATTTTATTGACTGGAGGAATCCATTTCAATACCATTGGAGAATCAGAAGAAGTGGTTTTTAGTCAAGATGCCAATAAAGATTTTGGAAAAGATGAAGGATTTTCTCTTACCGGTAGAGTCGTTTTTAGACCCTTATTAGCTGAAAATAAATTTATCCACATTGGTACTGCTGCCTCATACAGAACACCTAAAACTACAGCCGAAGTACCCGATAGTTATAGATTCAGTACCCGATCGTTATCTGCAATCAACCGTAAAAAATATCTAGATACGGATGACATAGTTAATGTGAAAAGTAATGTGTTATGGAATGTTGAATTGGCTGCTGCAAACAAAAACCTTATGTTCCAAGCCGAATATATAGCTGATTATATTAAAAGAGATAATGATTCCGATCCCAATGTCAGTTTAAATGGTTTTTACGCACAAGCCGGTATTTTATTGAATGGGGCCAAATACAATTACAACAGAAATGAAGGAGAATTTACCCAAATTTCAAGAAGAGAAGGTAAAGGAGCATTAGAATTTGACGTCCGTTTTGACTACATCGATTTAAATGATGAAGAAGCAGAACTATTTGGAGGTGGAGCCAATGCTTATACACTTGGTTTAAATTATCATTTCAATAGCAATGTGAAATTCATGCTCAATTATTCCTATCTGAATCATGACCGATATGCCAATGGAAAAGGAAAATTATATGTAGGTCACGATGTGGATGGAAATTTGACTAAAGATTATACAGAAGTAGTAGAATCTGATGGAGAAGCCGGAGATGATTTTGGTCAATTACAAATGAGAATAGAAATAGACTTTTAATTAAAAACTTTTAAATAGAACAAAAATGAAAAATTATCAATATATTATCATTGGCTTGGTTTTTACCTTGTTTTCAGTGACAAGTTGTATCAAAGACGAAATATTTGTTGGGCCACCTAGCATCAGCAACGTATTTATTAATCCTTCGGCTCCAGGAGCTACGGATGATGTAACCATTTCAGCCAAAGTAACTGATTTAAAAGATGTTATTAGTGTTACTTTATACTATAAATTAGCCTCAGCAGGTTCTTTTACAAGTGTAACCATGACCGAAGGAAGTGGTTCAAACTATACGGCAGTCATCCCACAACAAGCTACTGGAAGTGTCATTACGTATTATATCGAAGCATTAAACGTTTCAGATTTAATTTCTACTTATCCTACAAATGCTCCTACAACTACATCTGCCTATACAGTTGGAGCTCCAGCTATTGTCATAAACGAATTATTTTCAAGAGGTGTAACTGGAGATGTTGATTGGATTGAAATATACAACAGTTCAGCAAATTCAGTAAATATAAGCGGTTTCAAAATTTATGACTCTGGTGGTCAAGCCGGTACCAAACCTAAAATGGAGGTTCCTTCAGGCACCACAATTGCAGCACACGGTTATTACGTTTTTATCGTTGATGACGCAGCAGTTGCCAATCCAAGCGGATCAAGTTTCGGTTTGAGCAGTAGTGGTGAAGAAGTTTGGTTGGAAAGTGCTGCCGGTTTTGTTATCGACGATGTTACTTTTCCTGCCATGCCTGTTGCTACTACTTCATATGGAAGAATGCCCGATGGTTCAGCAACTTGGGGTATCATGAACAACAGAACCAAAGGTACAGCTAATACAAACTAGAATTTTTAAATCAAACAGCTACATTTTAAGGACTTAAATGTAGCTGTTTTTTTACTAAATCACTTGAAAAACCAAATTAAAATACTAGTAATCAGCATTATTCTGTTTCAATGTCAAAAAAAAGAAACGGAATTCCCCAATCAATTGGAATTGTTGGGAAGTTATGATTTGACCATTCCCGAACCTTCTGGCTTGGCAATTGATCCAACCGGTAATCTTTATGTAGTAAGTGATCAAACCAATCAAATCTATCAAATTAGCACGACTGGAAATACTCTTCAAACTTATGGATTCACAGGAAATGATCTGGAAGGTATAACCTATTTTAATGCAGGTAAATTTTTGGTTGCTGAAGAAAGAACTAAAAATTTAATTCTTTACAATCCTTCTGATAATTCAGCCATTTCACATCTGATGTCTTATGAAAATAATGATCCCAATTCGGGTATAGAAGGAGTTGCCTACAATCCCATTACACAAACTAGCTATTTTGTAAACGAAAAAAATCCGGAAAAACTGTTTAAAGCTGATTCCAATTTCAATATTTCAGGAATTTATGATTTGAGTTTTGCAAATGATTATTCAGATTTATATTTTGAAAATACTACCAATATCTTATGGATTTTAAGTGATGAATCACAAACTGTAAATTCATGTTCAACCGAAGGTGTTCTTACCGAATCGTTTTCTATAAATGTTGACCAACCCGAAGGCATTGTAGTTACTTCTGATAAAATCTACATTGTGAGTGATTCTCAGGAAAAATTATACGTTTTTCAAAAACCAAATTAAATTCTAAACTAATATAAAACCTTAAAAATGTCAACACCCAATCTCAATATCGGAGAAGAATCAAAACCTCGTTTTGAATACAGAACTTTTGGTCAAAACTTTGCCGAAAACGCCAAACTTATGGCTCGTTTTTCAATGCCAATTCCAAGAAAAGTATGGGAACGCGCTTCTGATGAAATCTATATTCTATCCAAAACCAACGATGTCAATAATACCAAAATTAGAGATGGTAAAATGGATATTAAAACTTACATTCAAACGGTTGATGGTTTGGAACAATGGAATCCCTTGATGAAAGGTGAATTTCCCATTTCTAAAGTCGTTTTGGAAAAAGAAGTTTTTCCTGCATTTCAAGTAGCTTTGCCTATTCTTTCCAAAACTGAATATACTTATGAAGAGTTTTTGGATATGATCAAAAACCATCCCGATTTACAAGCTGTCAAAGTACACAAATACCGCTATGGTTATATGGTAAACAATACCCTTTGCGAAGTGGCGGAAGTATTGATCAACGGTGCTAAAGTTTGCACCATCAATTCAGAATCAACAGAAATTGAGGATATTAAAAAGACCATGCAAGATGTTGAACTAACTTCCTTTGAAAATATCAACTATTTACAAGCCATCAAAAGAGTTATTGGCTGGATAGACAAACCATTGGCCAATTAATAAGTTGTTTCTTAAATTAAAATTTCCATTTAAACACATAAATCATGGCAAATCAAGAAATTGAAAGAAAATTTTTAGTCAAAGGTGATTTCAAACCCTTTGTAACCAAACAAACCAAAATCGTTCAAGGCTTTCTATCTACAGTTCCTGAAAGAACTGTACGCGTTAGGATCAAAGATACACAAGGCTTTTTGACCATCAAAGGTATTGGAAACGCCAGTGGCGCTTCTCGATATGAATTTGAAAAAGAAATCAGTGTGCAAGAAGCTCAAGACTTAATGGCTATATGCGAACCTGGTGTGATTGACAAAACTCGTTTTATAGTGCCTACCGATAATGGATTGGTATTTGAAGTTGACGAATTTTATGGCGAAAATGAAGGACTTACCGTTGCCGAAATCGAAATTCCTTCTGAAGATACTTCTTTTACTAAACCTGAATGGTTGGGGGAAGAAGTGACCGGAGACGTCAAATATTTTAACTCCATGTTGATGAAAAATCCCTATAAAAACTGGAAATAACGCTCCCTTCTCCCCTAGTATTTAGAGAGCAAATGGAGTTTTATTTTTGGATTAAAATTCCTTTGTTCTCTTTTTTTTAAAACAAATTTATATTATTTTCTAAAAAAACAGTAACATGAACAGCACTACTCAAAACGGGTTTGACGTCTTAGACATGAAGAACTACAGATTGGAAAAAATTCCTCAAAAGGAAAAATCCAATTTTGAAAAAAAACTCATGTTATGGGGTACTCCTATAGCAATTGTTGCCTTTGTACTGATTCTATTTTTCTTCGACTTGCCTTTTTTAGAAAATTTTGATGTGACAAAACTCAGTAAAAGTGCTGCCAAAAACTTCGAAACGCTAGGTTTAGATAAATTTATTTTTTCCAACAAAGCCATGTTGGCTATTTTTGTAGCTGCTATTATTTTATGGATAACTGAAAGCATACCCAATTATCTCACTTCGCTCATCTTGATTATAACCTTGGTATTAACTAAAGTAGTTCCCGAAGAGGAAGCTTATGCCCAATTGGGACACGAAGTAATGTGGTTGAATATCATGTCTTTTGTCCTTGCAAGTATGTTGGTTGCTACGGGCGTTGCCAAACGTTTTGCCCTTTGGTTCATCATCAAATTCGGTAAAAGTGCCTCTTCTGTAATATTGAGTTTTTTAGTTATCAATGTGGTACTTTCGCTTTTTATTTCAGCTACAACAGCCAAAGCTGCTATTTTACTTCCCGTTTTCATGGTGGTTGCTGCCATTTATGGTGCTTCCAACGGACATAAAAATAATGTTGGTCGAAATATTTTACTTCAAAATTTGTTTCAAAACAATATGGGAGCTAGTTCTTTTCTAACTGGTTCAGGTGCCAATCTGCTAGCTGCATCGTTAATTGCCGGTGCAATGGGAAGCGACATCTACTTTTCACAATGGTTGGTGGCTGCATTTCCGGTGGCTCTAGCTTTGATGATTATTGGATGGATAATTGGAACCAAATTTTGGTTTCCCATAAGTAAAGAAGAAAGTAAACCCATTATTCCCGGAGGAATGGATAGCCTACGTAAAGATTTATCTGACTTGGGTCCCATTTCATTCAACGAAATTAAATCCATCGTTATATTTGCCAGCATCTTGTTGCTCTGGGTAACCGATAAATGGCATGGAATAAGTCCTACTGCAGTTGCTTTTATAGGTGCTATAGTGGCACTTCTGCCTAAAATCGGTATTATCAAATGGAATGATGTTGATATTCCATGGCATTTGTTTTTATTCTCTGCAGGGGCCTATGCATTAGGTGCCGGTTTGAAAGCTACCGATTTACCAGCTATCTTGGTCAATGCATCTTTTGACGCTTTAGGATTTGATGCCTCAACTCCATTTTCATTACTTTATATTGTACTAACCGGAGCTATGGTTTTCAGTGCGCTTTTCATGCAATCCAAAACCATGAGAGCCATGATTTTTATCCCAATAGCCATCGGTATAGCTACTCGTTTCAATTATCCAATTATGAGTTTGGCATTTCCAATGGCCATGCTCATTGAACATGTATATACCTTGCCTTTCAATAGCAAACCTGCCATTTTACTTTATTCTACCAATCAATACAGTATGAGTGATGGATTTAAGTTTGGTTTTACCATGCAAACCATCGCTTGGATTTTGTCCATCATCATGGCAATGACTTATTTTAAATGGCTTGGGATTACACCCAACGGATTATTTTAAAACACCATGGTAGCCGACCGCATCAGCATTCACGATCAGTTTACGGTCGAATTTCAATTGACCTACGAAAATATATTTAAAGATAAACGGACACCTTATGATACGATTACTTATTTATTTGTTCCTTCAGGATTAAATATTAATCCTCAAACTTATACTTTAAATAAGTTTTATAACGATGTAAAAGTTTACATCCGTTATCACGCCTCAATTTACAATTTGGACGATATGTTGAATTTGAAATCCGGGCCTTTCAAACAACTCAAAAAATCGGTTCAGGAAGTAATCCAAAATCCTAAAGATAAAAAGTGTTTACAACTTTATGAATCTCGCATCAAACTCTTGGGTGCCATATTAAACTACACCTTGCAATCGGAAAGTGAACGAATTATTGCTACTGGAAAATCTGATATTACCATTATTCAGTTTGAATACTTGGAAACATTAAAAGATATTTTAAAAGGGTTTCGAAATTTGAAACAACAAATTGAAAAATCGGCTGTAGATTCTTATACTACTCACATCATCAGATACGGTGATGAATATCTGAGTACGATTACCAGTTACCATTTGATTGAATTGGTTGAGTTCTACAAAAAAATGAATGTTAAAAAAGATACGTTAAAAGACTTACTCCATGGCATAAAGGAAGAACAAAATTACCGTAAATCACAAGGATACGATTCTGAACTAGAAAACGATCATCTCGATGAGACCTTGTTGTACAACCGCAGCCAACTCAAAAAATTCATCGAAAGTGTGTTGTTTCTCAACCGTGATGTGCGCAAAGATGGTACTTTTGTTGAACAATCGGTTTTTGCAATTTCTGCAGGATTGGCTATGGTTTTTTCAACCAGCATAGCCTTTTATTACCAACAAATGTATGGCAATTTTACCATGCCTTTCTTCATCGCTTTGGTAGTAAGTTATATGTTGAAAGATCGAATCAAATGGTTGACAGGATTGTTGTTTATACAAAAAGCAAGTTCTTTCTTTTATGATTACGATATCAAAATAAAAGATCCTCATCAAAATGTAATCGGCAAAATCAAAGAAAATTTCATTTTTGTTCCACTGGAAAAATTAGGTGCTAAAGTCAAACAACATCGCTTTAAAGGAAGATTTTTGGAATACGATGACGAACTCAATGGTGAACAAATCATACAATACAAAAAGAAAATTGTCATTTATCCGAAAAAATTTGGCAAAGAAATTTCTGACAACCGCCTAAACAGTTTGCTAGATATCACCCGAT
Source organism: Flavobacteriaceae bacterium (assembly GCA_020854235.1). Lineage (GTDB taxonomy): Bacteria > Bacteroidota > Bacteroidia > Flavobacteriales > Flavobacteriaceae. The sequence continues at coordinate 4,867 of JADZFW010000010.1, read as the reverse complement.
TCAACTTGCAGCGATTTGCAACCCAAATGGACGATCCAATCAAAGAATATTCCCTTTTAAAAAAAGGTAAAATCATGACCCGAACCGGTAATAAAAATTATCATATCAATATCATTCAAAAGATTTATACCGAAAAAGGCATTGAATTTAAAAGATACCGAGTCGTCATGAACAAACTAGGAATCAAACGCATTGAACCCGTTGAACTTGACGACTTGGTATAATTTAGATATTGGAATTGCTTATAACAACAACTATTTTTACTTGAAAATAGTTATTGGTTCCGATTGCTATCTGAAAAATAAGTTGCAATTTATTGATTTCAGGACTTTAGCAACAGAAAAATAAGTTTAGACATAATCCATAAATACACAAACGATTACCATTCGAGCATTTACGAAAATTGAAGTTTATTTGCCACCCAACAAAAGCAATTCATTGCCTACGATATCGGTTACGTAACGCTTTACGCCATCTTTGTCTTCGTAATCTCTATATGTCAATTTACCCGAAATCCCTACTTCTTTGCCTTTTAGTAGATATTTTTCAATGATATCTACCGGCTTTCCCCAAAAGGTCACAGTATGCCATTCGGTAGTTTCAACTTTTTGCCCCTGTTCATTGAGGTAAGAATCATTGGTGGCAATGGTCAGTTTAGCCATCTTTTTTCCGGATTCCAAAGTTTTGATTTCAGGATCTTTTCCTAAATGTCCGATTAATTGTACTTGATTTCTTAATGTGTTCATGATATTTGATTTTTAAGTCCCGATTCCCGATACCACACCTGTTGTGTAGTAGGTCTATCGGGACGGTTTGGTTATTATTTAATAAGCTAATTTGTAATAAATAGGTGCAGCAACATAAATCCATAAATGCACAAACGATTACCATTTGTGCATTTACGAAATTTGAAGTTTATTTACCACCCAACAAAAGCAATTCATTGCCTACGATATCGGTTACGTAACGCTTTACGCCATCTTTGTCTTCGTAATCTCTATAAGTCAATTTACCCGAAATTCCTACTTCTTTGCCTTTTAGTAGATATTTTTCAATGATATTTACCTGCTTGCCCCAAATGGTCACATTGTGCCATTCGGTAGTTTCAACTTTTTGCCCTTGTTCATTGAGGTACGAATCTTTGGTGGCAATGGTCAATTTAGCCATCTTTTTTCCGGATTCCAAAGTTTTGATTTCAGGATCTTTTCCTAAATGTCCGATTAATTGTACTTGATTTCTTAATGTGTTCATGATAATAATTTTTTAAAATGTGTAAAAACTTTTTGCCGTATCAAAACATTACTTTGAATTCGACACTGCAAAGAACCGGTGACTCCAAAAATAAAGTCGGTTATTAATCGGTTATTTTCGTATATAAACGGTTGTTGTCGCTTAATGAATCTTAAAACATTATTATTGTGGTGTTTATGAATTTGATAAAATATATATTTTAGAAATTAAAAAATTTAGTACCTTGCCTTTGAATTGATTCATTCACATTAGGTTAGAATAAATAAAAAAAATAGAGGCAGAAATGAATTCAAGAATAAAGTATATCGAGTTAAAAACAGGTTATTCGGATGATGGACCGGCATGGATTGGTCTAGTGGAATTTTCGAAAACAAAAAAAACAGTATATTTCAACGGAAAAGCTTTTAGGTATTTGGCAAAGGGAAACTATGAAGACATTGAAACAGATGAATGTTACTGGATATCAGGTGTTAAGAAAAATGGAGAAGATCGACACTATTTAGGAAAAGGTAAAATAATGATTGATAAAGAAATCGTTGAATCCTATCTTAAATGGAGAGAATATCCTGAATCAAAATCTAAAATATTTGAAATTGTTGACATTCAGAAAACGGATAAATCAAAGTTTACCCTATTAATAAATGAAAAATTAGAAAAAGGTTTCGACTATAATTCCTTAATTAGAAAAGAAATCCATACTCTTTTAAATGATGAATTGGAATTTTTAATTGCCTATAGTTGGGAAACTGAACAAAATTCAATTTACAATAAAGGCAGACGTTCTGTAAAAAAATATAGATTGAATCTAGAGAATGAACAATTAAAAAGATATTTATTACCACAAATATTTTGATGGTTTAACTTTTTCTGTAACAACATTTGGATCCAATAATGACTTTAAGCGCATCAGCTTAATGTCTCTAATGTTAATGGTAAGCATATTGGTACCGTAATAATATCGAAACTTAACTTTTTGAGATTTTAAAATCGCTTCACACATCTCATCATTTAATGAATACCTCATTTTTACTTGATTGTAGAAATTTTCATTGATTCTAGTAATCTCTTTCACATGGGTTGAATCAATTCTTTCGATTTTCGTTTCTTCTGTAGTTGCTCCTTTAACCAATTCTTGCTCCATAGTTCCTATTGATAATGGAAAAACTATACTGTCCGTAACTAAATAACACTCTTGCGTCATTGTTTCGGCATCTTTAGTAAATCTTATGAGATTTGACACAGATACATACCTTTGTTTCATGCTATCTATTACGACTAAAAATGTTTTATCAAATAACAATACTTGACTCCACGATTCTGAAGGTATATAAGTTGCGGTGAAAATGGAGCGAGTAGATTTTTTAACGTCATCATATTCCTTCTTCACATTGGGAAAAAAAGGATTGGCAACTCCACAGCTCTTTAAAGTAAACAACAGCACCAAAATCCCTAAAAACGAAATAAAATGTAATGGTTTTTTCATAAAAAATAAATATTTGAAATTTATAAAAAGGATAGTTTTGATTGGAATTCAAACACAAGAATTATGCCAATAAGTGACATGATTTAATTCCATAATCCAACTTTTTAACCTAATATTGCAAGCTTAATTTTTTGAAAAAAAACATAAAATTGAAATAACAAAAAAAACTTCAACATGTCTCAAACCTACATCGGCTACCATTTTACAATCGTTCCACTCCAACCGGCATCTGATATTCTCATGGCTGAACTCGGTGAAATCGGGTTTGAAAGTTTTGTAGAAACCGAAACCGGATTTTCTGCCTATATTCCCAAAACAGATTGGAATCCCGATGCATTACATAAATTACAAGTGCTCAACTCCGGTGAATTTAGCATCGTTTACGAAAAAGAAGAAATCGCTCCGGTCAATTGGAACAGTGAATGGGAAAAGAATTTTGAACCAATTGAAATCGAAAATACGGTCAGTATCCGTGCGCCATTTCACGAGGCTGGAACCGTTCAATACAATCTCATAATCGAACCCAAAATGAGCTTCGGTACCGGTCACCACGAAACGACACACCTGATGGTGCAACATTTGTTGAAACTGGATTTACAAAATAAAACCGTGTTGGATATGGGATGTGGCACTGCTGTATTGGCCATTCTTGCTGAAAAACTGGGCGCGCAACCTATAGATGCCATTGACATTGATTCTTGGTCTTATGAAAATGCTGTGGAAAATGTAGAACGCAATGCTTGCAATCACATTTCAGTCTATGAAGGTGATGCCAATTTACTGACAGACCAACATTATGATGTCATCATTGCCAATATCAATCGCAATATACTACTTGCAGATTTGCCGGCTTATACACAGGTTTTAAAATCAAATGGTATTTTATTACTCAGCGGATTCTACACAGAAGATATACCTACTATCCTTGATGTAGCTGAAAAACTAAACCTCAATTGCGAGTTGACACTTGAACGTCACAACTGGGTTGGTTTAAGACTTAAAAAAACGAGTTAATTACTTTATAAGTAGCTCATTATTTCTTTGCAAAAGCCAAACTAGCTTTTACTTTTAAAGCCTGTAAAACCTTGACTCCTTCCTCCACATATACATCCTGATTCAATTCTTTGTGCCAAATTTCTCTTTTTTTGCCCAACAAAGTGTCCTTGGATATCAGAACTTTTTCATACGCAGCTGAATAAAATTCCAATCCGGATTTATAGTCATTGATAGGATCAAATTTTTTTGCTTCGTCAATATTCTTTTGTATATCAGCTTTATAAGCTTGGTAACTCAATGGGATATTATTCTCTTTTTGATTTTCACTCAACCAAAGCGCATTTTGATCAATCAATTGAAAATTTGGATCTTTCTTGACGCGTTCTTTGCTTTCAGTTACAACTTGATCAAAATTCTCATACCCATTCCATTTTACATACATAGCTGGAGCTATTTTATCCCATTCCATCGGATACTTTTCATCTCTTTCAGCTATGTCCAAATAGGAATATCGGGTGGGAACAATAACATCAGGAACTACTCCTTTCAATTGGGTAGAACCACCATTGATGCGGTAAAACTTCTGAATAGTCATTTTAACCGAACCCAAGTCTTCTTTATAATTGGCATAATCGTTCAGTTCATAAAAATTTTGAACCGTTCCTTTCCCATATGTTTGTTTGCTACCGATGATGACAGCTCGATTGTAATCCTGCATAGCTGCAGCAAAGATTTCGGAAGCCGAAGCAGACAATTCGTTGACTAATATGACCAAAGGACCATTCCACAAAGTCCCTGCTTTATCATCTTCTTTAATTTGAGGTCTTTCTCCTCTAAATTTAACTTGTACCATAGGTCCACGATCGATGAATAAGCCTGAAATTTCGATGGCGGTTTTCAAGGAACCACCTCCATTATCTCTCAAATCTACCATAATACCCACAACATCTTCATTTTTCAATCGTTCCAATTCTTTTTCCATATCAGTAGTAGAATTATGGAAACTTTGTCCATCCATATCAAAATAGAACTTGGGAAGATTGATTAAACCGTATTTTTGACCATCTTTTAAAATAATTGATGATTTGACAAATGTTTCTTCAATTTCAACTATATCTCTAATTAAAGATATAGTTT
>JADZFW010000009.1 GCA_020854235.1 Flavobacteriaceae bacterium | reverse complement strand
GGCAAACCCATTTTTTGAGCCAAAATACCGCCGGTTAAATTGCCGAAATTACCACTGGGAACAGCATACACTATGGGTTTTCCCAATGATTGCAGTTGTGCAAAAGAACTGAAATAATAAAAAGATTGAGGTATCAATCGAGCAATATTGATGCTATTGGCAGAGGTGATTTTCAATTTGGCATTCAATTCTGTATCGGAAAGCAATTGCTTGACCAATACTTGACAATCATCAAAAGTGCCTTCCACTTCTATGGCTGTGATGTTTTTACCCCAAGTAGTTAATTGTTTTTCTTGCAAATAACTCACTTTTCCTTTGGGATACAAGATGAAAACTTGTATGCCGGGAACTTCATAAAATCCGGCAGCGACAGCACTTCCTGTATCTCCCGACGTAGCTACAACTACTTGTAAAGTTTGATTTTCATTTCGATAAAAATAAGCCAATAATCGAGACATAAAACGAGCTCCAACATCTTTAAAAGCTAGGGTTGGCCCGTGAAAAAGTTCCAAACTATACACAGCATCATGTAGGTGAACAACCGGTAAATCAAAGTTGAAAACCTCCTCAATGATGTCATGTAGGGTTTGAGGTGGTATGGTGTCTCCTATCAAGTTTTGGGCGATTGCGTAAAAAAGTTCGGTTTGGGAAAGTTTGGACAAATTTTTAATAAAATCCTGCGACAAAATCGGAATACGCAAGGGCATATACAAACCGCCATCTTCGGCCAAACCTCTGACAACTGCTTCTTTGAGAGAAACTATTTGCTGATGATTTCTAGTACTGTAAACTTGCATTTTATAGAATTTTGGCTCCGATAGGATTGATTTTACTTACAAAAGTATCCGATTTTAAGCCATTTTTAAATAGTAAATCACTTAATTTTTGGGTAATATCATGGGCTACTGCTTCAGATTTGGACAAGGCAAAAACCGTAGGGCCAGAACCTGATATGCTAAATCCAATGGCTCCATTTTCAATAGCCAATTGTTTCATGGTATAAAAATGAGGTATCAAAATAGCGCGAATGGGTTCGATGATTACATCTTGCATACTTCTGCCTATTAAATCGAGGTCATACAAACAAAATCCCGCTACAATGCCACCTACATTTCCCCATTGGGTAATGGCATCTTTAAGTAGAACTTGAGGTTTGATGATTTTTCTAGCTTCTCCGGTGGGTACATTGACATGTGGATAAACCAAACTGATGAAAACACCTTCGGGTACAGGTAATGACACAATATCTAGCGGCTCATAACTGCGAATTAAAACGACACCTCCCAAAAGTGAAGGAGCTACATTATCGGCGTGTGCGCTTCCACATGCAAGCCGTTCGCCTTCCATAGCCAGAGGTAAAAGATCTTTGCGAGACCAAGGATGTTCCATCAAAGCATTGATGGCGACCAATCCAGCTACAGCACTTGCAGAACTGGATCCCAAACCACTGCCAAAGGGCATTTTTTTATGCAAAGAAATACTAGCTCCATAAGACATATTTCGCAATTGAAGATACAATTTTACAACCGCACTCACAATGTTTTTCTCAGGATCACGTGGCAATTTTCCTTCATCGCCCGTTATGAGATCCAAGGTGATTATACCCGAATCGTTTAAAGTAATTTCAACTTCATCACCCGGAGTATGGACTGCCATTCCCAAAACATCAAAACCTGCAGCTATATTAGCCACAGTAGCTGGAGCAAAAACTCGGATTGATTTTGTCATGGTTTTGATTTTAATGTTATTCCTTTTAAAACGAAGAAGCTGCACGCATGATATCAGCAAAAACGCCTGCTGCAGTCACTTCGGCTCCGGCTCCAGGGCCTTTGACAACCAATGGATTTTGTAAATATCGCTGCGTGGTCATGGAGATAATATTGTCACTTCCGGATAGACTGTAAAAAGGATGCTGTGCTCCAACCAATTCAATTTTAATTTGAACTTTTCCATTTTCCAATTTGCCTATATAGCGCAAAACCTGTTGATTTTCTTGGGCTTGATATTTCAGTTTTGAGAAATAGGCTTCTTGTTGACCCAGAAGTTCGTAAAATTCAGAAACAGTTTTTGCTTTCAGACAAACTTCGGGTAAAATGGGGACAATTTCGATGTCTTCCATTTCCAATTTCAGTCCGGATTCTCGAGCGATGATTAACATTTTACGCGCAAAATCTTTTCCCGATAAATCATCTACGGGATTGGGCTCGGTAAAACCTTTATTTTGAGCATCCTGAACGACCTCGGCAAAAGTTGCATTCCCTACATATTGGTTGAAAATAAAGGAAATCGTACCGCTTAAAATAGCTTCAATTTTGACAATAGAATCACCACTGTGTATGATGTCTTGTAGGGTTTTGATGATGGGTAAACCTGCACCTACATTGGTTTCATAAAGAAAATTTACATCCTTTTTGATGGCGGTTAATTTGAGTTTGTCGTAGTTGATTTGACTGTCGGAAGTGGCTATTTTATTGCAGGTGACCACAGATACGTTATTTTCTAGTAAGGTTTGATAATAACTAGATACTAGGCTACTCGCCGAATTATCCACAAAAACGATATTGGGCAAATTGGTGTCTAAAATCTGATTTATAAAAGCGTCGAGATTGCCTTCGATTCCCTTTTGTGATAGTTGGAAATCCCAATTTTCAAAATTGAGTTCTTTGGTGTTGACTACAAATTTTTTGGAATTGGATACGCCAATAATATTGAGTTTCAAATCTTGATATTCGAGAAGATTTTGCTGTTGATTATTGATTTGTTTCAACAGCGCTTTTCCAATATTTCCTATCCCGGCAATGACTAAATGAGCATTTTTGGTTTTGGATAAAAACAAATCGTTGTGTATGGCATTGATGGCTTTAGATAAATTGGACTTGCGAATGATCATCGAAATATTCAATTCGGAGGAACCTTGCGCAATAGCCATGATGTTGACTCCAACTCTGCCCAAAGCGTGAAAAACCTTACCGGCAAGACCTTCGCTGTGACGCATATTTTCACCTACAACAGCTAGAATACTCACTTCATTTTCGATACTAACCGTTTCAATTCGTTTGGTTAAAAACTCATATTCAAATTCCTTTTGAATGCTTTTTTGAGCATTTTCCAAATCAAGAGGTTCTATGGCTATACTGATGCTATGCTCTGAACTAGCTTGGGTAATCATGATGACATTGACTTGTGCCAATGCCAAAGCGCTGAACAAACGACCACTAAATCCTTTGAAACCTACCAGTCCACTTCCTTCAATATTAATCAAACTGACTTCATTGATGGATGCAATTCCTTTGGCCAATCCAAAATTATGATGTGTAGTTTTGTGTATGAGTGTTCCTTTGTAATCTCTATTAAAAGTGTTTTTGATATAAATCGGAATTTCCATTTCAATTGCCGGAATCATGGTAGGCGGATAGATGACTTTGGCTCCAAAATAGGACAACTCCATAGCTTCGGCATAAGTCAATTCGGGTAAACTGATGGCATGTGGAACCAATCTGGGATCGGCAGTCATAAAACCATCTACATCTGTCCAAATTTGAATTTCATCAGCATGTAGCATCGAACCTATTATGGCAGCCGAATAATCACTTCCACCTCTACCTAACGTAGTCGTAGTATGATGTTCATCACAAGCCATAAACCCTGTAAATACTTGAATCACTTCTCTTGATGTGGTTTTACTCCAATTCTCAAATCGAACTTTCGTTTTTGGAAAATCTACTTTGGCATTTCCAAAATGAGAATCAGTTACGATGAAATTTCGGGCATCGTTGTATTGAGCAGGAGCAATGGAATCGTTGATTAATTGGGTTAAAATGAGCGAACTCATACGTTCGCCGAAAGAGAGTATGAGGTCGTTGATGCGTAGGGAAACTTCTTTCAAAACGCGAACACTATCCAATATACTTTCCAATTCATTGAACATCATTTTAAACTGAATGAACTGCTCATTTTGATTATTGGGATGTACTAAAGTTTGGATAACTTCAAAATGCTGGGTTTCAATCCATTTCAAATCAGAAGCAAAATTCCTATTTTGAGAGGCATCGAAAGCCATTTTTTGAAGTGCATTGGTAACGCCACTCATAGCCGAAAACACTACCGCTATTTCTCTATCTATTTGATAATTAGATGATATAGCGTGTAAAGTTTCTCGGATAGCAGCAATACTTCCTACTGATGTTCCACCAAATTTCATTATTCTCATGAGATGCAGGTTTTGGAATGCTAATAAACAAAAAAACCATCATTCTATCAAATAGAGATGATGGTTTTAATTTTGAGGCACCTAGCGGATTCGAACCGCTGTACAAGGTTTTGCAGACCTCTGCCTAGCCACTCGGCCAAAGTGCCGTTTTGAAAGTTAGAATTTAGATGTTAGAAGTTAGAAATCATAAAAAAACTAAAACTACGTTCTAAAGATTAACGGATGGCAAATTTACATAAATAATTAAAAAAATCTAATTAATTTTTCTTTTTTTCTTTTTTTTTCTTCATTATTACACTTACATTTTCCACATTTCCGCCAATTGGAGGATTGATTTTGGCTACTGAAACTCGAGCTTTTTGAATATTGGGAAATTCACGCATGATGCGATCTAAAATGCGTTGGGCTACATGTTCTAGTAATTCAGAGCGTTGATTCATTTCTTCTTTCACGATAGTATTCAAAGTCACATAATCGACGGTGTCGGCTAATTGGTCACTTTGTGCTGATTTTTGTAAAGAAGCTTTTACACTCAAATCAACCCGATATTCGCTACCGATTTTGGCTTCTTCGATGAGGCAACCGTGATTGGCATGGAGTTTTATATTTTGAAGTATGATTTTTCCCATATTAGTTAGTTTTAGTCGTC
>JADZFW010000008.1 GCA_020854235.1 Flavobacteriaceae bacterium | reverse complement strand
GGCAAATTGCGCACCACAAAAGAAATATCCCGATTGGCTCCTGGACTGCGCATGATTTCAGTTATTCCTATTTTGGCAACACTCACCGGACTTTCGGCTTTGGTTCTGAATGCATTGGTTTTGACAACTACTTCCTCCAATTGAGCTGTGTTTTCGGAAAGGAACACTTCGAGATTTTGAGTTCGGATGTTATTGATACTCACTTCAGGAATGCGTTCTTCATTGTAACCCAAGAGCGTTACCAATAGGTTATAAACACCGGGCTTGATATTTTCAATACTGAAAAACCCATTTTCATCGGATGTTGTATAATAATTGGTGTTTTCCAATAGCACATCTGCAAAAGGAATAGGTTGATTATCCGACGCATTATATATTTTACCGGTCAAAGTTCCGGTTTGAGCTGAAGCCAGTATAGTCACTAGAAAGAGCGTAAGTGTGATAACAAATTTGATAAGATTCATAGGTGTTTAAATTATTAATTTGGATTAAAATGGGGTTTGTTCCATTCAATTTTTACTTGATGATCAATGAGTATCAAACTCAACAACAACATCGAAAAAGCATAGGCAAAATCTTCTACAGGTATGGTAATGAATCTCAAACCCAAGTTTTCTACATCGTTATACCATACAATAGGTTCAACAGTCCACATGCCCGTAAGGGTTCCATTGACCAAGACAAAAGGAATCAAAACAATCAAATAAGCAACAAAAAATCGTTTTAAAAGATGTCTTTTTTTCAAAAAAGCGTATAAAAGAATGAAAAACAAAGTTGCATAATTGACCAATGTGTACCATCTATCATAATGCAAAAATACGATTCCAAAAGTAAGAAACAATATCAGAAATGAAATGATTTTTACCAGCTGATCGGATAAAACCCAGTTGGGTTTGAAATATTGAAAAGAATAATATATAAATAAACTCGCATAAGGAATCATCCAAAAAAACAACCATTCCTCTAGAGGTAAATACAAAAAATTAATGTCCAATAAATATTTGGGATTAAAACCCCAAATCTCTTTGACGGTAAAAAATACATCCCATGCCAAAAAAGGAATAGCAGTCAAACTGATAGCTATAAATATAGGTTTCCACCATCGTATCAATTTCATTTTGGGATGAAAACTGTACAAAAAAGGTACGAGAATCGAAAAAATATCTATCAATAAATAAGTCCAGCGCATCAAATCTATTATTTAATTTTCTCCCTGAAAAATCTCAAAGGAACCGTCAACATGCCAAAGGATTCACCATCTTCTTTGGTCAAATACTTGTGATGAACCTTGTGTCCTTTTCTCAACGCATTCAAATACCAGTTGTCCACACCGTCCAACCATTTAAATCGTCGGTGAATCAACACATCGTGAATTAAAAAATACCCCAAACCATAAAACATGACACCCAAACCAATAAAAAATTTATAATTCAGTTCAGGATGAACTCCGTAATAAAACAACAATATACTGGGCATGGCAAAAATGATAAAGAACACATCATTGCGTTCAAAACCCTTAATGTAATGTCCGTTGTGATGGTCTTCGTGAAAATACCACATAAATCCGTGCATGACATATTTATGCGTCAAAATGGTTACGCCTTCCATGAGGACAAAAGTAACTAAAGTAATTCCGATGTACAGAAATGCAGTCATATTATAATTGTTTGAGTTGTTTGATTTTTTCAGGTTCCAATTTTTCCAATTGCAAAAGTTGAAATTTCAGTTTCAGTTTTCTTTCAGCAGTCAATTCACTTTTGGAATAATTTGATATAAAAAACTTAAAATCAGATTCTTTGTGATCGTTATAACCTAAAAATCCGGGCAATTGGTATTGAAAAACCAATCTGATAAAGCGAATTTCCATTGCATTGGGAAGCGCTTGACAAGCCGAATTGATGAGGTTTTTTCCCTTTTTAAAATATTTGTATTGCGCAGTCGGGAAAGAAGAAAACTTGGATTTAAACATATACAAAGCCCCTTTATAAACGGTGGCTAATGCCGATGTATCGGAAGCCAAAAGGGTGAGATATTGATCTACTTCAGCTTCAGTTTCATAATAAGGAAACTTATTACGCACTTCGTCTAAAGGTGTGGCCCATGATGACCAACTCAACAATCCTATCCATCCTATAAAAACATATTTCAACATATTTTGATGCAAACTAATTTAGAAATTAAATAAGACCAACAGATAAATCAATGCTTTTTCAGTCATAATAAATTGAGTTTAATGGTGGCAAATGAACGAGCCAACAAACCGATTTTTGCAGAATCAGAAACTCTGATACGCGTATTCATGATTTCTTGGTGTGGCGTTTTTTTGAGTTTGTTGAGCAATGATTTATAGTAAATAAAAGCTGTGTAAACTCCAAATTTGGCTTCGACCGGCAATTTTTTTATACCAATTAAAGCTTGTTTGAAATCACTTTCCACATCGGCAATGATTTCTTGTTTGGTTTCCAAATTTAATTCCGAACTCGTCAAATTGGGAAAATAGCATCGATTCAATTGTTCGAAATCAGCTTTGATGTCTCTTAAAAAATTGACCTTTTGAAAAGCCGATCCCAATCTTTCGGCATAAGGTTTCAATTCTTGATATTGTTTTTCATCGCCATTTACAAAAACCCTCAAACACATCAATCCCACTACATCTGCCGAACCATAAATATAATCTTTGTAATCGTCATAAGATTCATAGTCGTTTTGGGTCAAATCTCGACGCATACTTTGCAAAAAAGCATCTACCAAATGAGGTTCGATTTGACAGGTTTTGACCGTGTGCTGAAATGCATTTAAAACCGGATTCAAACTGATGCCATCGGTTACGGATTGATAATAATCGGCTTCAAATCGATCCAACAATTTGGCTTTGTCATAGTCGTGAAAAGAATCGACAATTTCATCTGCAAAACGCACAAATCCATAAATGTTATAAATGTGTCTTCTGATTTTGGGAGCCAATAATTTGACCGCCATTGAAAAGGAAGTACTGTACTTTCTAGTTACCATTTGGGCAACTGCATCTGAGGTTTGATCAAATAATTCTTTCATTTTAGTAGTCTTTTTAGTTAGTTTAGTTAGTTTGTAGTATGATTTCCGAAACGATTTTTCCTGATATTAAGGCTGGCGGAACGCCTGGACCGGGAACAGTCAATTGACCTGTGAAATAGAGATTCTTAACTTTGTTACTCTTGATTTTGGGTCTCAAAAAAGCTGTTTGTAAGAGTGTATTTGCCAATCCATAGGCATTACCTTTGTAGGAATTGTAATCTTTGATAAAATCATTGACCGCATACGATTTGTGAAACAAAATGTGTTTTTTCACATCTTGACCGGTCAATTTTTCCAATCGGTTGAGGATGATTTCAAAATATCGCGCTCGGGTAACCTCATCATCATTCAAACCCGGTGCAATCGGGATTAAAAATGTTCCGGCTTCCATTCCTTTTGGTGCCATAACGGCATCTGTTTTACTCGAAAAACTCGCATAAAAAAGAGGATCTTTAGGCCATTGAGAGGTATCGTAAATTTCTTTGGAATGCTCGGTAAAATCCGTATCAAAAAACAAAGTATGGTGTAAGACGTTTTGCAAAGGTTTGTCAAATCCTACATAAAATAATAGCGAAGATGGAGCAAATGTTTTCTTACTCCAGTAAGCTTCTGAATAGCTTCTCAAAGAAGGTTCCAACAAACGTTCGGAATGATGATAATCGGCACCACTGACCACAATATCTGCCGGATAAAACAAATCATTGGCAACTAGTCCAACTGCCTTTCCGTTTTCCACTTTGATTTGTTCCACACCTTGATGGGTTTTATAAGTAACGCCTAAGGATTGACCCAAGGTAACCATGGCTTTGGCAACTTCACTCATACCGCCTTTGGGATGCCAAGTTCCCAAACCAAAATCGGCAAAGTTCATAAAGTTGTAAAAGGCCGGTGTTTGCGTAGGTTTTGCTCCTAGAAATAAAACCGGAAACTCTAATATCTGTTGTAATTTAGGATTTTTAAAACGCTTTTTAACTTGGCCACTGATGGTTGTAAAAAACAAATTGAGTTTGCCTGCTGTTTTTAAATTGACCAATTCCAATGGATTTAAACCGGGTTTATAAACCAAGTCCTTGATGGCCACATCATAATTGTCAGATGCGTTGGCTAAAAATTTTTTTAATTGAACGCCACTACCAGATTCAATCTCTTCAAAAGTAGCTATGATCTCTTCTAGTTTCCCTGAAATATCGACATAGTCTTGTTTGTCAAAATACACCCTATAAGCAGGATCCAAACGAATTAATTCGTAATAATCTTGAGGTTTTTTCCCAAAATCGGCAAAGAATCGCTCAAAAATATCAGGCATCCAATACCAAGTAGGACCCATATCAAATTGGAAACCATCCTTTTTGAATACTTGTGCTCTACCTCCCAAATGGGCATTTTTTTCAAATACCGTCACATGATGTCCAGCTTGCGCTAGATAGCAAGCAGCTGCTAGTGATGAAAATCCTGATCCTATGATGTTTACTTGTGACATATATTGTTTTACATTACACTGCAATAATGTAACTAAATGAAGTATCATTCAAGTTATTTCGATAGATAATATCGATATCACTATTGGATAATGTTTAACAAATATATGTTATAGTTAAACAATAAAATAAATTAAACTGATTTTAACAATTCTTTAACGGTTGGAAAGGTTTTTAAACGCTTGGAGGTTACCATTTCTTGAATCAAATGTGCTTTGCGTCCATTGATCCAACATTCATCAGAGGTAGCTTGTAGTAGTTCAGTTTCTAGTTCTTGGATGTAGGCTTCTGTGACTTCTACAGAAGGTGCCACCGTAAATTGAGTAACAAAAGTAAGTGGATGATAAAGGGTTTGAAGGATTTTCAAATTATCAACCGGAATACTGGGTCCTAAGTATATAGTATGGTATCCTTTTAACAGTAGTTCGTACTGAATGTAGAGAATACCCAAGTTGTGTACTTCATTTTCGGGAAGAAATAGGACAAAGGTGCGATCATTTCTATTGGGAGGATTTTGAATTTTCTCGATATTAATATGCAATTTATTTTCAATCAACTGTGAAATAAAGTGTTCGTGCGCCGGTATAATGGTTCCGGTTTGCCACAACATCCCAATCAAATCCAACAGCGGTATAAAGATCTCGTTAAACACCTCTCTAAAAGCCCATTGAGTCATGAGTTTTTGATATGTTTGATTGAAAAGGTCTTGATCAAAAGTCAACATAGCCACTTTAAACTGATTGATGGCTTCGTGGTATTTGCCTTTCTCTGCCACCAGCTCGTTGATTTTGACAGCAATTTCATCTTTACTTAAAGCAGCAATTTTGGATATTTTCCAACCGTTATTCTGTAAAAAACTAATATTGAGCATTTTTCTCAAATCTTCCAAATCATAGAGCCTTTCATTATTACCATGACGTGTTGGTTTGAATAATTGATATCTTTTTTCCCAAATACGGATGGTATGGGCTTTGATTCCGGAAAGGTTTTCAAAGTCGATAATTGAAAACTGATTTTTAATGTTGTTCAATTTAATTTGATTTTAATTGAACAAAAGTATAAAAAAATATTTATTTTTATACCCTAAGTATAAAATGCATCAAACTAATTATTCACAATCTATGAGGAATACTTAATTATTCCTAATTTTGCATTTCAAATAAATTTACAATCATGTCCATCAAAATTCAAAACCACCTTGACTCTACCTATCTCAAAACCTCAGAACAATCCGGTTTATCTCCAGAAGATACTGAAAAAAAAGTGAGAGATTTGGTGCAAGAATGTATCAATGAAGATTTTGTATTGGCTATGATTCGTCCTGAATATGTAGCTATGGCTCGAGAAATGGTCGATGCATTAAAAGAAAAAGTGCAGATTGGTACGGTCATCGGGTTTCATGAAGGAACCGCTTCGGTTGAAGAAAAATTGGCTGAAGCCAAAAAAGCCATTGAAGATGGGGCCGATGAATTGGATTTTGTAATTAACTATACCGCTTATCAAGCTGGACAAATTGACAAAATCAAAAAAGAAATTTTAAAAGGAACCCAACTTGGATTGGAACATCAAAAAATTGTAAAATGGATTATTGAAATTGCCGCTTTAACAGATGCTCAAATAGCTTCACTTACCCAATTGATTCGCGATATCGTTCTAGAAAATTTTGAAGAAACTCAATATCCTAAAGTTTTTGTAAAATCTTCTACCGGTTTTTTCAAAACAGAAGAAGGCAAGCCCAATGGAGCCACTTTTGAAGGCATGCAAATCATCAAGGACAATGCCGGACCACTATCCATCAAGGCAGCAGGTGGCGTACGAAATTATGCAGAAGCAGTCAAAATGATCGAAATGGGTGTAAGCCGCATAGGCACTTCCTCGGCAAAAGTAATTGCTGATGGAGCTACTGTTGAAGGAGGTTATTGATTTAGAAGTTTGAATCTGTATTTATTGGTGACTATTAAGCCTAAATATGCGTTGTCAAACATTTACAATTAAAACAAGTCCAAAATTCCCTATTTTATTGCTTACATTTTGCATATATTCTGTGGAAATTTGTGACATCTGTGACTTTTTAATTATAATTTGTAATACTGAATAGTTACGCTTATTTCTTATACTAACCTTTTTCGATTTCGCGTAAGTGTTCCATTTTTTTGTAAGCCAAAAATCCTTTGATGTCTTCAAAATGTTCTTTGATGCGCTTGTGCCCAAATTCAAATACTTTTTCAACCAATCCATCTAGGAAATCTCTATCATGTGAAACCAAAATCAAGGTTCCGTCAAAATCTTTCAATGCTTCTTTGATGATGTCTTTGGTTTTCATATCCAAATGATTGGTTGGCTCATCCAATATCAAAAGATTAACTGGTTCCAACAAGAGTTTGATCAAAGCCAATCTCGTTCTTTCTCCTCCCGAAAGCACTTTTACTTTCTTTTGAATGTCATCGCCACCAAACATAAATGCCCCTAAAATATCTTTGATTTTGGTTCTAATATCGCCTTCGGCAATGGCATCAATAGTTTCAAAAACCGTCATTTCACCATCGAGTAAAGAGGCTTGATTCTGTGCAAAATATCCAATTTTCACATTGTGACCCAAAGCCAACTTACCTTGAAAATCAATTTCACCCATCATGGCTTTGACCATGGTTGACTTTCCTTCTCCATTTTTACCGACAAATGCTACTTTTTGACCGCGTTCGATAACCATGTTAGCATCTTTAAACACCACATGATCACCGTAAGCTTTAGATAATTCCTCCACCACAACCGGATATTGACCCGATCTTGGCGAAGGCGGAAACTTCAATCGCAGCGCAGAATTATCAACTTCATCTACTTCTACTAACACCAATTTTTCCAACATTTTGACGCGAGATTGAACTTGTAAAGTTTTGGAATACGTGCCTTTAAAACGCTCGATAAATTCGGTCGTTTCAGCTATCATTTTCCTTTGTTCTTCATAGGCTTTGAGTTGGTGTTGACGTCTATCCTGACGTAAAACCAAGTAATGAGAATATTTGGCTTTGTAATCGTAGATACGACCCATGGTAACTTCTATCGTGCGATTGGTAATATTATCCACAAAAGCTCTGTCGTGTGAAATTACGATGACCGCTTTGGCCGATTCAGTCAAAAACTCTTCCAACCATTGTATGCTTTCCATGTCCAAATGATTGGTAGGCTCATCGAGTAAAATCAAGTCAGGTTTTTTCAAAAGGATTTTTGCTAATTCGATTCTCATACGCCATCCACCTGAAAACTCGGAAGTCAAACGGGTAAAATCTTCTCTTTCAAATCCAAGTCCTTTCAATACTTTTTCCACTTCGGCTTCGTAATTAACCTCTTCCATAGCATAGAATTTCTCGCTCAATTCTGATACTTTTTCGATTAATTTCATATATGCATCACTTTCGTAATCGGTGCGTACAGTGAGTTCTTCGTTGATCAAATCAATTTGATGTTTGAGATGAAATACTTCTTCAAATGCTTTGGATGTTTCTTCAAATACAGTAAGATGATCAAATACTAATAAATGTTGAGGTAGATAAGCAATAACCGCTTCTTTGGGTGCTGAGATACTACCCCTAGACGGTTTATTGTCCCCGGCAATAATCTTGAGTAAGGTGGATTTTCCTGCCCCATTTTTTCCCATTAATGCGATCCTATCCATATCATTGATGGCAAAAGTGACATCACTGAACAAAGTAGTTCCTCCAAATTCTACTGCTAAATCGTTGACTGTAATCATTTAAAAATATCTGTTTAGGACTGTTTTGAAAGGGTGCAAATATAAAGTTATTTGGTTTAAAAAATGGGCTCAAAAACATAAAGTAAATTCGAATAACTAATAACTAATAACCAAAATCCATAATAATAACCAATAACTAATAATTAATAACCATCCTGTCCCAGAACTAACAACTGCTATCTCACATCATCCATGGACTGTAATTTTTACTATTTTTACAAACTCAATCTCAAAACCATGAGTTACCCGATTTTGGAAACAGAACGATTGATTCTGAAACCTACACAACCTGAAGATGCATCCTTCCTGTTGACATTACTGAATTCACCCAAATGGTTGGAACACATCGGCAATCGAAATGTTACTACGGAAGCAGAAGCCGAACAGTATATCCAAGTACGCATGCTACCTCAGCTCGAAAGGTTGGGATATTCCAACAATACAGTCATACTCAAGGAAACCGGAGCAAAAATGGGTGTTTGTGGTATTTATCATCGTGAAGGTGTGGAAGGTGTAGACATCGGATTTGCCTTTTTACCTGATTTTGAGAAAAAAGGATATGCCTATGAAAGTGCAACAATTTTGATACATACTGCATTTACCCAATACGGTATTACCCAATTGAATGCGATGACCACACATACCAATATTGAATCCCAAAAACTTTTAGAAAAACTTGGATTTCAATATGTTGAAAACATTTTCATTCCCAATGATGAGGAAGAATTAAGACGCTATGAACTCAAAAAAGAAATGCAATGAAGCAACAGGTAAAAATCATGGGAATTTTGAATCTCACCCCAGATTCATTCTATGACG
>JADZFW010000007.1 GCA_020854235.1 Flavobacteriaceae bacterium | reverse complement strand
TAACTGCCAGAAGTTCCATCCTATTGTTTGTCGTCAATTGGTAACCTTCTGAAAATTCTTTTTTATAAGGTTTGCCAACCCATTCCATAACTATACCATAACCACCTACACCCGGATTTCCGGTACAAGCGCCATCGGTATATATATAAATTTGATCCATTTTTACAAAAATGCAAATATACATTTGATTTATTTACGATTTATGATTTTAGATTTGCGATTTTAGATTTACGATTCAATGTCGTTTAGTTAAGGAGTTTGAATCTTAAAAAGTTTTTAACACAGAGTACCCTGAGAAGACGCAAAGTACCACAGAGCCTTTTGATATCTATCTTCTCTGCGGCACTCTGTGTTGAACTTTGCGGCACTCTGCGGTAAAAGTTTGAACATTTTTTGTTAACTAAACGATATTGATTTACGATTTTTGAATGGCGATTTTTGATTTTTGAAACTATGTCGTAGCCCTTTGTCTATGTGCAAGGTGATTATATAACAATAATTATTCGTGATTTTCGATTTTATTTAACCGTTGCAACTAGTGAATCCAAATAGTCAAGGATTCAAAAAAAGCCTTATTTTCGCAACCTGAATTATGGCAAAAATCAACGACATAGAATTGGGGAGTTTCCCCTTGTTACTCGCTCCTATGGAAGCAGTGAGCGATCCGCCTTTTCGCAAGTTGTGTAAAGAGTTGGGTGCCGATGTGGTCTACACCGAGTTTATTTCTTCGGAAGGATTGATTCGCAATGCAGCTAAAAGCACTAAAAAACTAGATATTTACGACAAAGAACGTCCGGTAGGGATTCAGGTTTATGGGAATGATATTCAAGCCATGTTGCGAACAGTGGAAATCGTAGTAGAATCCAAACCCGATTTTATAGATTTGAATTTTGGTTGTCCGGTTTCCAAAATTGCCAACAGAGGTGCAGGAGCTGGGATGTTGCAAGATTTGGATTACATGACCAAATTGACCGAAGCTATTGTCAAACATTCACCTTTGCCGGTAACAGTCAAAACAAGATTGGGTTGGGATTCCAATAGTATTGTTATTAATGAAGTAGCCGAGCGTTTACAGGATGTTGGGATTCAAGCCTTGGCAGTTCACGGTCGAACCCGTAATCAAATGTACAAAGGTGAAGCCGATTGGGCTCCCATAGCCGAAGTCAAAAACAATCCCCGCATTCATATTCCCATATTTGGAAATGGGGATGTCACTACTCCTGAAAAAGCCAAAGAAATGCGGGATCGATATGGCTTGGATGGAGCCATGATAGGAAGGGCAAGTATTGGAAATCCTTGGTTTTTCCAACAAGTTAAATATTATTTAGAAACAGGCGAACAGTTGCCACCACCTTCCATAGCTGAAAGAGTAGATGTGTCTAGAAAGCATTTGGAACATGCCATGGAATGGAAAGGAGATCGTATAGGTTTGCAAGAAACCCGCCGTCATTATACGGGTTATTTCAAAGGAATTCCCAATTTCAAAGAACACAGGTTGAAATTGGTGACAGCACCCACCAAAGATGATGTTTTGGAAATTCTGGAAGAAGTTCTAAGAGTTTTCAGTTAAAAACTAAAAACCGCCCTGATGAAAATCAGAGCGGTTTTTGATATGAACAAAGTTTAGTTGGAATTATTTTACACTAGGTTTTCCTAAAAAATCCCATTCTGCATAAGCCCCTTCGTAATTTTTAACATTTTTAAAGCCCATAATACTTGTCAAATAGGTATAAAGAGTAGCTCCTTTTACCCCTGTTTTACAATAGACCAAATACGTTTTATCAGGATTTAATTCAATCCCTGCTAAAGCTTTAAATTCCTCAGGAGTGATGAATACGTTGGTTTCAGCTTTAACGACACTTTCGTAAGGAATATTGATAGCACCTTCTATGTGTCCTTTACTGTAAGTGTTTTTATCATCCATGATGCCTTTGAATTCGTTTTCAGGACGAGCATCAATAATAACAACATCAGGATTTCCTATAGCTGACTCAACATAAGCTGCATCTGCATTGATTTCAGGAACTAAGTTGACAGTGAAAGTTTTAGCTTTTACTGTTGGAACAGTAGCAGTCAATTTTACTCTGGCATCTCTAAAAGCATTGTTTTCTTTGTGTAATACTTTAACATTGGTAGCGCCCAAATATTTCAAAATCCAATAAACTCTAGTGGAATACTTTTGACTACCTTCATCATAAACTACGATTGCATCTTCATTGGATACTCCTTTTGAGCCTAAAATTCCGGCTACTTGATCAACAGGCAATAACAATCCTTCAATTTTCCCATCTTTTTCATTTAAAGTGGCATAAGGGATATTAATAGAGCCTTCTATATGCGATTGAGCATATAATTTATCTTTACTGGCATCAATTATAACCAATCCGGGTGTAGCTTTTTGTAAAGCCACAAAATCTTTAGCTGAAATGAGATCTTGTGCAGTTAATTTGCCAACCAACATCACAGCTATTAGAACAAGCGTAAATATTTTTTTTGAGTTCATTTTAAATAAATTAAATTAGGTTTTTAAAAAAAAGTGTGAGTAACATAGTTACTACATTACTCACACAATAACAATACCATTATTTGAAAATTTTACAAGAAATAGTAAGTAGAAAAACTATTAACAATTATTATTTGATAATGGCTTG
>JADZFW010000006.1 GCA_020854235.1 Flavobacteriaceae bacterium | reverse complement strand
TTTAAGAAAATTTGGGTTGCTATTTCTTTTTGTTTTCTTAAATCCGCAAAGAATATTTAAAAGCCACTAACCAGCCTCGTTCCGCTTAAAGCGAGATAAACCGGCTAGGCGGGTTCACGAATTTATATTAATGTATTGTAATATATAAATAGTAAGTAAGTAAGTAAGTAAGTAAGTAAGTAAGTAAGTTGCTGATTTATATACACTAATAAAAATCCTTGCGGATTTAAGGCGTTAAAAATAATATATTACTATTCCACAAAGCGATGCAGTGAGCTTGTCGAAGTGTTGCACAAAGAAGACACAAAGCCCTACAAAGTTTCATAAATATTTAAATATAAATGTTATACGTATTTAATTACTGTATCAAGCTGTTGGTTCATTTATGAAGAATTGCTTCAAGCTCAAGTACATATTTCAAAATGAATAAGTTTTTTAATTTGTTGCAGATATTGGGTATTCTAAACAAAATCCTTGCTGCTATTAGGATAAACTAACATCCAATTTAAATTCCTTGTCCCATATTATTTTTAAGGTTAAAAAATTATACTTTTGCAGAAACACTCTAAAAACTTCATGACTCATAATCTTTCCAGTTTAGATCCCAAAAAATTCATCCTTATCAAGGGAGCAACCATGCACAATCTCAAAGGCATTGATGTGGCTATTCCCCGCAATAAGTTGGTTGTGATTACCGGACTATCGGGTTCGGGAAAGTCTAGTTTGGCTTTTGATACGCTGTATGCCGAAGGGCAACGTCGCTATGTGGAGAGTTTGAGTGCTTATGCGCGTCAGTTTTTGGGCAAACTCAACAAGCCCAAAGTTGATTACATCAAAGGAATTTCTCCGGCCATTGCTATCGAACAAAAGGTCAATACGACCAATGCCCGATCTACTGTAGGAACCAGTACTGAAATTTACGATTACATCAAACTGCTTTACGCTCGGATAGGGAAGACTTTTTCTCCGATATCGGGACAAGAAGTCATCAAGCACAGTGTTACCGATGTCATCGAATTTGTCAAAACTTTTGAACAAGATGCTAAATTGCTTTTGTTGGCTCCCTTACATTTGGAGGAAGGTAGAGATTATAAAACCACTTTGCAGATTTTAGAGCAACAAGGTTATGCCCGTGTAAAAATAGATGGAAATGTCGTTCGCTTATCCGACGTTCAGACCTATGATTTTGCATCAATTGAATTGGTCGTGCAACGTTTGGTGGTGAACCACGATGACGATTTTTACTATCGATTGGGCGATGCCGTTCAATTGGCTTTTTATGAAGGAAAAGGAACTTGTCATGTCGAAAATTTGGATACCGGAAGCATTCATTCTTTCAGTAACAAATTTGAAATGGATGGGATGAACTTCAATGAACCCAATGAATATTTATTCAGTTTCAATAATCCTTATGGAGCTTGTCCAACTTGTGAGGGTTATGGTAATATCATCGGGATAGATGAGGATTTGGTCATTCCCAATTCGGCTTTGTCCTTGTATGAAAATTGCATTCAGCCGTGGCGCACGGACAGTTACAATTCGTACAAATTTCCATTGTTGCACCATGCTGAAAAATACGGCATCAGTATACACAAACCTTGGTTTCAACTGACCGATGAACAACGTCAAATCGTTTGGCAAGGTAATAAAGACTTTGAAGGTCTTCACAAGTTTTTCAAAGATTTGGAAAAAGAAAGTTACAAGATACAAAACAGAGTTTTACTTTCCCGATACAGAGGCAAAACCAAATGTCCGACTTGTCAAGGTACTAGGTTGAAGAAGGAAGCCGGTTATGTGAAAATAGGAGGGAAGAGTATATCGGAATTGGTAGATTTACCCATCAATGAATTGGCTGAATTTTTCAAGCAATTGCAATTGAGTCAACACGATGCCGAAGTAGCCAAACGTTTGTTGATTGAGATCAATTCTCGAATCGGTTTTTTGATGAATGTCGGGTTGACCTATTTGTCCTTAAATCGCAATTCCAATTCCTTGTCGGGAGGCGAAAGTCAGCGGATTAATTTAGCCACTTCTCTAGGTAGCAGTTTGGTAGGCAGTATGTATATTTTGGACGAACCCAGTATTGGATTGCATAGCAAAGATTCAGAGCAATTGGTAGCAGTTTTGAAACACCTTAGAGATTTGGGCAATACGGTAATTGTGGTTGAGCACGATGAAGAAATCATGCGACAAGCTGATTACATCATTGACATTGGACCAGAAGCGGGTTCATATGGAGGCGAAATTGTAGCAGAAGGTACATTTGACACAATATTGAAATCTCAATCATTGACTGCGAAATATCTCAATGATCAAATGCGCATCGAGGTGCCCAAAATCAGACGAAAATCCAATGATTTTATCAAAGTGGTAGGGGCTAGGGAACACAATTTGAAAAACATCGATGTTTCGTTTCCATTGCATACTTTATGTGTGGTAACCGGTGTTTCGGGAAGTGGTAAAAGTACTTTGGTTCGCAATATATTGTATCCTGCCATGCAAAAGCAAATAGGTGGTTATGGAGATCGGGTGGGGCATTTTACAGCATTGGAAGGCAGTTTTCAACAAATTAAAAATGTGGAATTTATCGATCAAAATCCGATAGGTCGTTCGTCTAGAAGTAATCCGGTCACTTATATCAAGGCTTATGACGAGATTCGGGATTTGTTTGCCAATGAAAAACTTTCAAAAATCAGGAACTATGCCGCCAAACATTTTTCTTTCAATGTAGAAGGAGGCAGGTGTGAGGTTTGTAAAGGCGATGGCGAAGTGACCATAGAGATGCAATTCATGGCCGATGTACATTTGGAATGTGAGGCTTGTGAAGGCAAGCGGTTTAAAAAGGAAGTACTCGAAGTCAAGTTTGCCGATAAAAACATCAATGATATTTTGGAATTGACGGTATCTGATGCCGTACAGTTTTTCCAAACGCATCAGCAGAAGAAGATTGTTCAAAAATTACAACCTTTGTTGGACGTCGGTTTGGGATATGTACAATTAGGGCAATCTTCGTCAACCTTATCGGGTGGAGAAGCCCAAAGAATCAAGTTGGCTTCCTTTCTCGTAAAAGGAGCGCAAAAAGATAAAACACTTTTTATATTTGACGAACCTACGACAGGTTTGCATTTTCACGATATTAAAAAGCTGTTGGATTCGTTTCATGCTTTGATTGAAAATGGGCACAGTGTCATTGTGATCGAACACAATCTCGATTTGATCAAATGCGCCGATTACATCATTGATTTGGGATTGGAAGGCGGTAAAAACGGTGGTAATTTATTGTTTCAAGGAACACCTGAAGATTTAATCAAGGAACAAGATTCTTATACTGCTAGGTATTTAAAGGATAAAATTTGATTACTTTTTTGGGCAATTAAAAAAACGAGTACAACATTAAGAGCAACATATTGAGGTGATTGTTAAAGGTGGTTATAATTTAATGTACTTTAATTTCCAAAACTTCGTTTTCTTTAATACCTTTGTATCCCATATCCCTATATTTTGAGTACACTTTCCAAATTAATAAGAAATGATATTTATGCATCTAGATGGTTGGTACTAACCATCGATATGATTATTGTTCTCAATACTTTTTTTGTTTCCTATTTAGTAAGGTTTAATTTCACCTTGGATTTTGATAAATCTTATATCAAATATCAAATCCCATTTATAGCTGTAGTTTCATTAATCAGTTTTCTTTTAATAGGATCATATAAGGGTATTGTAAGGCATACCGGAATCAAAGACGCATACAATGTTTTCTATGCATCGATAGTCATTTCACTAATATTGAGTATTTTTTTCTATCTCAATTTAAATTTCAACCTTTTTAAGGTGACCATTCCGCGGTCCATCATAGCTATTCACTTTATGTTGAATGTGATTTTTTTGATTGGAAGTAGGTTTATTTTCAAACAAATATATCACAGATTGGCTCAAAACATCAAACACAAATCTAGAGTTTTGATCTATGGTGCCGGTGCTTCCGGATTGATTACATATATGGCACTATCGGAAGATGTCAATAAAATATATGATGTTAGAGGATTTGTTGATGATAATAAAGATTTGATTGGAAAACGTTTGAAAGGACTTCCCATTTATTCAGGTAAAAGAGTTAATGAGCAGTTTTTGGAAGATATGCGAGTGGATGAAGTTATCATATCTATTCAAAGTATCAGCAATACAGCATTATTGGAAATCATCGATCGATTGTTGACATTTTCTGTCAAAGTTAAAGCTGTTCCGCCTGTGCGAGATTGGATTGATGGGACTTTGAAAACGCAACAAATCAAAGAGGTGAAGTTGGAGGACTTGCTGCAACGTAAACCCATTGAAATATTTAACGAGACTATTGAACATTCTCTACATGAGAAAACGGTAATGGTAACCGGAGCTGCGGGTTCTATAGGTCGGGAAATTAGTTTGCAATTGGCTGAATATTCGTGTAATCAACTGATATTTATTGATCAAGGAGAATCTCCCTTGTATGAATTGCAGATGGATTTGATAGCCAAAGGAAAAAGTAACATTCATTATTACGTAGCCGATGTAAGGGATTTCAAACGGATGCAGCATATTTTTGAAAGTTATAAAATTGATTATATATTTCATGCAGCAGCCTATAAACACGTGCCCTTGATGGAAGAAAATCCCTATGAAGCGGTAAGAGTGAATATTATGGGAAGTAAAAATATGATGGATTTAGCTGTAGCTTTTGGCGTTGAGAAATTTGTGATGGTATCAACAGACAAAGCTGTAAATCCAACGAATGTGATGGGTGCGAGTAAACGTATTGCTGAATTGTATGCTTTGGCTAAGAATGCTGAAGGTAAAACCAAATTCATCACAACCCGATTTGGGAATGTTTTGGGATCCAATGGATCGGTTATTCCATTATTTAAAAAGCAAATCGAACACAAAGGGCCTTTAACGGTAACGCATCCCGAAATCATACGGTTTTTTATGACCATTCCCGAGGCTTGCCAATTGGTATTGGAAGCCGGCATTATGGGAAAAGGAGGTGAAATATTTGTTTTTGATATGGGGCAATCGGTCAAGATCTTTGATGTTGCTAAAAACATGATTCGATTGGCCGGTTATAAATATCCCGAGGAAATTGATATCGT
This sequence comes from Flavobacteriaceae bacterium, assembly GCA_020854235.1. Lineage (GTDB taxonomy): Bacteria > Bacteroidota > Bacteroidia > Flavobacteriales > Flavobacteriaceae. The sequence goes on along the minus strand of JADZFW010000006.1, from coordinate 15,118 downwards.
CTTTACCGGTTTACGTCCGGGCGAAAAATTGTTTGAAGAAGTTTTGAGTAATAGCGAAACTACAATACCAACGCACCATTCCAAAATTCTCATCGCCAAAAGTGAAAATATTGTACCTAAAGATATCATTCTTAAAATACAAGAATTGTCTGAATTAGATTGTTTGGATCATATGAAATTGGTTCAGAAGATAAAAGACATCGTACCGGAATACATTTCTGCCAATTCGGTATTTAACACTTTGGACGTTAAAAAAACTAAGGTTTACAATTGAGGTTTCAATCCGATTTTGGATGCTTCTTTCAAAAGAAATTCATAACAAGCCGTGTATTCATTGGGGATTTCTCCTTCCAAAATAGCTTCTTTTATAGCTTCTTTTAAAATTCCTATTTCACGAGAAGGACCAATATTGAAAACTTCCATGATGAGTTCACCGGTAATCGGTGGTTGGAAATTGCGAACTTGGTCACGTTCCTCTACTTCGACTATTTTTTGTCGAACTGCTTGAAAGTTTTGTCGGTATTTTTTGAACTTATTCGGATTTTTAGTGGTGATATCTGCATCGCACAAAGTCATCAAATCTTCCAAGTCATCGCCGGCATCAAAAACCAAACGTCTCACAGCCGAATCGGTTACTTCGCCTACGATAGCTATGGGTCTGGAGCTCATCATAACCATTTTTTGAACGAAATTGACTGTTTCGTGTAAAGGCATTTTAAGTCGGTTGAAAAGTCTGAAAACCATTTTCGAACCCACGTATTCATGTCCGTGAAAAGTCCAACCTATTTTGGGGTCAAATTTCTTCGTTGGGGCTTTTCCAATGTCGTGCAACAAGGCAGCCCAACGCAACCAAACATTTTCAGTATGAGGTGCTATGTTGTCGACGACTTCCAATGTGTGGTAAAAGTTGTCTTTATGACGTTCGCCTTCAATTTCATCTACGCCTTTTAAAGCGATTAATTCGGGTAAAATGAGTGCCAACAAACCTGTTTGTTCGAGTAGTTTGAAACCAATGGACGGTTTCTCGGACATGAGTATTTTGTTGAGTTCGTTTACAATACGTTCGGTTGTTATAATCTTGATGCGTGAGGCATTGTCCTGTATGGATTGGAGCGTTTTTAACTCGATTTCAAAACCCAATTGAGAGGCAAAACGAATGGCTCTCATCATGCGCAATGGATCGTCTGAAAAGGTAATGTCGGGATCCAAAGGCGTGCGGATGATTTTTTTTTCTAAGTCGGAAAGACCGTCGAATGGATCCAACAAGGAACCGAAATCTTTCGAATTAAGACTAATAGCCAAAGCATTGATGGTAAAGTCACGTCTCAATTGGTCGTCTTCCAAAGTTCCGATACTCACTATGGGATTTCTTGATTCTGCCGAATAAGATTCTTTTCTAGCACCGACAAATTCGAGTTCGATATCAAGATGTCGGAGCATAGCTGTTCCATACGTTTTAAAAACTTGAATTTTGGGTTTTTTCGGCAATAATGCAGAAACTTGTTCAGCGAGTTCGATACCACTTCCAACGGCAACAATATCAATATCTTTTTTTTGATCTCTGTTGAGGAAGTAATCTCTGACGTATCCACCGATGACATAGCAGGGAAATTGTTTTATTTCCGCTGCTTGAGCAATGGTTTGAAAGATTGGAGCTTCTATGGCTTTAAGATGGGTCATCAGATTACGACTTGGGAAGATTTAAAGTGGGCGCAAAGATAGGGTTTTTGGATAAATTCTAAAAGGGTGATTCATCCTTGTTTAAGGCTTCCAGCCTTTAAAGGCTGGAAGCCTTAAAATCAGGAAAAAAATTATTTTCTAATAAACACTATCTCTCCATTGGCTTCAATTTTCACAATACTGGACGATTCGGCCTGTTTTGTTTCATCTTGACGCCATTTTACGATATAATCAACCGCTTTTTTAATTTCGTTTGAAATTTCTTTAAAAAATGCCGGAGTTGGTTCACCACTGATATTAGCTGAAGTAGAAACGATGGGTTTTCCAAAGGAACGAATCAATTCCCTACAAAATTCATCTTGAACGATTCGGATGCCTACAGTATTGTCGACAGCAATCACATTGGAAGCCAAATCAATCGGATTATGATAAATAACGGTTGTCGGTTTGGGACTTATTTTGATCCATTCAAATGCTTGAATCGGAATAATGGGAATGATTTGATGTAGCATTTCTATAGAATCAACTAAAATGACCAAACTTTTGGATTCATTTCTTTTTTTAATTTCGAAAATGCGGTTGACAGCATCAACATTGGTTGCATCACAACCGATTCCCCATACGGTATCGGTAGGATAGAGTATGGTTTGTCCTTTTTTTAAGGCTATTAGACTATTTTCTATATCTGAATTCATTCGTATACTGTTATTTCTTTTTGACCGTTTAAGGAAGGTAATTTAAAATAATCGCCTAAAATTTTATTGTATTGATCGGGGACAAAGTCGTATTTTGCATCGCCCGGATAAAAAGTCATTTCGCCAAAAATTATTTTTTGATCCACCAAATATAAATCAACTCTGACAAATGGAAAGCGATCGGCTAAAATCTCTGCAATTTCTTTCATTTTTTCAAATAAAAAAGGTTTTTCAATTTCAAGATTGAATCCTTGATGATTTTTTCTCAAATATTCTTGTTGTATCAAATGGGCATCGTAATATCTGCCACGTCTAACGCCATTTTCTTCTTTCGCCACTTGAATAAACTTTACTTTTCCATCAAAACAATTGAATTTATAATCAATGGGAAACCTTTGATCTCCTTCTTTTAAATATTTTTCAATAACAATTCCGGGTTTGATATTTTTATAAGCCCATTCAAAACCAACTTTTTTATAGTGATTGTATTTCAACCATTTTTGTAAGGTTTTTTTGGTTTTTGAAATATCGAGATTTGATTTGTCGGTTACTAAAATGGTTTTATGACTGCCATGAGCAGCCTTGATAATAAATTGTTCAGGTAAACTATCAAAATCAATTTGATTTATTTGATTGTAATAACCATATAATTCATTCAAGTATTCTTTCCCAATTTTATTTTCCACATACGATCTAACGGCATATTTATCGGCTAATAGCGTTAAAATTGGAGGATGATAATACAGTTTGTACCAGGTTATTTTTTGATTAAAATCCAGAGGATTCTCAAAGTCAATATCTTTACCTATATAGGCAGTATATCTGATTTTTAAAAATAGGGGTTTGGGTAAAAACTTTAAATTTTTTAGAATTTTGAAAAGATATTGTTTAAACCTATTCATATAAGTTCAATAAATAAAGTTTGAAATATCAGTAAGATACTATTTCCTTTTGACCTTTCTCCAGTTGAGGCAAAGTTAGGAAATCGCCGATGATTTTATTGTAAGAATCGGGAATAAATTCGAATTTAGCATCTCCGGGATAGAAGGTTATTTCTCCAAAGATTATTTTTTGTTCGATTTGGTAAAAGTCAATTCTGACAAAGGGAAATCTATCGGCGAGTATTTCAGCCAAATGGACCATTTTATCAAATAAAGCAGGCTTTTCGACTTCTCCATCTTTTACAAACCAATGTTTTTTGCTGGTTGTATTACAAGGATAAATTTCAAAATGTTCATTGTAAAAGGCTTGGTGTTGTTGCCCATTTTTTTCTTTGATCAAATGAACTATTTTCACTTTTCCATTGAAACAGTGAAATTTGTAATCGGTTATATTTTGAAAATGCTCTTCCTTCAAATATTTTTCAATCACTATTCCCGGTTTGATATTTTTATAAGCCCATTCGTATCCTACTTTTTTATATTGGTTGTATTGCAGCCATTTTTGCAAGGTTCTTCGAACTTTAGGAATGTCCATCTCCGTGCGATTTTTTACGATGATATTTTTACGGCAACTGTGGTTGACTTTCATGACAAATTGATCGGGAAGAGAATCAAAATCAATGGCATCCGGATGTTCGTAAAACCCATAAAGTTCATTGAGATAGCCACTCCCGATTTTGGTAGTTATATAATCTCTCACTTTATATTTATCTGCCAATTGGGTTAGAATCTCGGGATGGTAAAATCGTTTCAACCAAATCAGTTTTTCATTGATTTCTACAGGATTTTTCAAATCCAATTTTTTACCGGTATAGGCTCCATATCTGAAAATAAAGAACCATTTTTTGGGTAAAAATTTGAAATTTTTCAAAATTCTGTAAACAAATCTTTGGATGGGATGCATTATTTTTGGAATTGGGTTGATTGGGTTGATTGGGTTATTAAGTTATTGGGTTATTAAGTTATTAAGTTATTAAGTTATTGGGTTATTAAGTTATTAAGTTATTGGGTTATTAAGTTATTGGGTTATTAAGTTATTAAGTTATTGGGTTATTAAGTTATTGGGTTATTGGGTTATTGGGTTAATTGAGGTTATAAATTCAACATAATAAATAATTACCAATTAACCCAATAATATCTTGAAAACAAAATACGAAATTACCACCAAAAGGATTTTAAAAGTCTATTCTTAGATTGTTACTTAATAGTTTGTTATTTCTTTTTGACCTTTTTCCAAAATCGGCAATTGTACTTGATTTCCAATAATGGTGTTATAATAATCGGGTGTAAAAGGATAACGAGCATCACCTGGATAAAAAGTCATTTCACCAAAAATAATTTTATTTTCAATATTGTACAAATCAACCCTTACATATGGAAAATGACCGGCTAGTTTTTGGGAAATGTTCAACATTTCTTCCCAATTTAGAGGTTTTTGTACCTGATGTTGATCTGTAATATGATTGGATCTATTGATGGAATTTATTTCTGTTTGTTCAAATTTTTGATTATAAAAAGCCTGAAACTTTATTCCATCGAAATCTTGAACCAAATATAGAAATAGAAATTTTCCATTGGCATAATAGAGTTTATAATCTGTCAAACTTTGTTTATCTTTTTCAAACAATAGTTTTTCCGCAATGATACCCGGTTTGATGTTTTTGTAAGCCCATTCAAAACCTACTTTTTTATAATGATTATAGCGCATCCATTGTTGCAGTTTCTTTTCGGTTTGGAGAATGTCGAGTTTGGATTTGTCTGTCACAATCAGATTCTTTCGGCAACCATGGACCGCTTTTAAAATAAAAGAATCGGGTAATTGCTCCCAATTGATCGCATCAACAGTAGTATAGTAACCATATAATTCATTGAGATATTGAGAACCAATTTGAGAAGTAACATAAGCTCTAACTTCATATTTATCTGTCAATTGGGTGAGGATAGGTGGATGGTAGTACAATTTCAACCAATTGATTTTTTCAGTGATTTCAATCGGATTTTCCAAATTTAATTCTTTACCTGTATAAGCACCATGTCTAAATTTAAAAAACCAAGGTTTAGGGAGAAACTTTAGGTTTTTCAGTATTCTATAGATGTATTTTTTAAACAAATTCATCTTTGAATGGTTGTGAGGTTAGTAGTTGGTAATTTCCTTTTGTCCTTTTTCTAAGAGAGGAAGTTTCATGTAATCACCAATGGTTTTATTAAAGTAATCCGGATAAAAATCGTGTTTACCATCACCCGGATAAAAGGTCATTTCCCCAAAGATAATGCGATGGTTAACCAAATAAAAATCTACTCTAACGTAGGGTAATTTATCGGCTAAGGTTTCGGCAAGATACAACATTGTATCAAATTCTATGGGTTTTTGTAATTTTCCTTCGTAGCTTTCTCTGTTTACTCGATTGAATTCAAGAATGTTAAATTCAGTGTCCAAAAAGTTTTGAACCACTTTATCGCCGTTGTCTAAAATAACCTGAACATATTTGACTTTACCATTAAAACAGGCAAATTTATAATCAGTTAAACAATTTTTATTATCTTCTGCGAGATATTTTTCAATGATTATTCCAGGTTTGATATGCTTATAAGCCCATTCAAAACCCACTTTTTGATATTGATTGTGTCGCATCCAACTATGAAGTGTTTTTCTAGTTTTTTCAAGATTTAAATGAGACTTATCCTTTACAATCAAATTGGTACTGCTTCCATGCACTGCTTTCATTACAAATTGATTGGGCAAAGATTCAAAATCAATAGCGTCCACTCGTGTATAAAAACCATGTAAATCATTCAAATATTGTGCTCCGATTTTTTCTGTTACATAGGCTCTTACGGCATAATTATCAGCCAATTGGGTCAAAATAGGTGGATGATAATACATTTTCAACCAATGGATTTTGGCATTAAATTCCACCGGATTTTTTAAATCCAATTTTTTACCTGTATAAGCTCCATATCTGATTTTGAAGAACAGAGGTTTAGGTAAAAACTTTAAGTTTTTAAGTGCCTTATAAATCAATCGCTTGTGTTTGTTCATATGAAATTAGTATATGGTAATTTCTTTTTGACCATTTACCATTTTGGGTAATTGTAACTGATCACCAATGATTTTATTGTATTCGTCAGGGAAAAATTCATATTTTCCATCGCCGGGATAAAAGGTGACTTCTCCAAAGATTATCTTGTTTTCTATTTGATAAAAATCAATTCGCACATATGGAAATCTATCGGCCAAAATTTCAGCCAATGCCACCATTTTGTCAAATAATACCGGTTTTTCAATTGCACCTTGATACCATTCTCTATTGATAGCAATAAATTTTTCTTGTTCAAATGCTTTATTGTAATTGACTTGAACTTCTTTGCCATCCACATCCAAAACGATTTGAACATAGATTACTTTGCCGAGCATACACACAAATTTGTAATCAGTTAAAAACCGTTTTTGATCTTCTTTTAAAAGTTTCTCGGCAATTATGGCTGGTTTGATGTTTTTATAAGCCCATTCAAAACCTACTTTTTGGTATTGGTTGTAAGCCAACCATTTGTGTAAAGTTTTTTTGGTTTCTTCAATGTTCAGTGTATTTTTATCGGTTACAATGAGATTTTTATGGCTGGCATGAACCGCTTTTAAAATAAATTGATTGGGGAGTTTATCAAAGTCAATTTCTTCCACCTTTTGATAATAACCGTATAATTCATTGAGATATTCATGTCCAATTTTTTCAGCCACATAAGATCTTACTGTATATTTATCGGCTAGTTGAGTCAAAATAGGTGGATGATAATACAACTTCAACCAATTTTTTTTTTCGTTAATTTCTACCGAATTTTTCAAATTCAATCGCTTACCCGTATAGGCATTGTACCTGATTTTAAAAAACAGCGGTTTGGGTAAAAACTTCAAGTTTTTTAAAATTCTGTTGATTTTTTGTCTCAATTTCATTTCAATTATTCAAATTTTTGATTGATTTGATATTTTCTTATCCAATTCCAAGGCTTTGGCTTAAGGTTTACAATATCTCTATTGAAATGAAAATTCAATGCTGCTTGTACAACTCTTTCACTCGATTTCCCGTCGGTGTAAGGATGCTCATTTGCATTGAATATTTTTATAGTTTTCATGATTTCGGTCGGTTTCAATAACCCGTAATCGATGCTTTTTTCTAGGTTTTGAATCTCCAAAACATCTATTAAATGCGGTTGCGGAACTCTGTTTCTAAAAGTAACTACTGGTTTTTCTTGTAATATAAATTCGGTGATGATGGATGAGGTATCGGTCAGTAACAAATCAGCATTTTTCAAATGATCCATGTTGTTATAGGATTCAATAAAAGGAAATTGAAAATCATGAGCCAATGTTTTAAACTGCTGTACAATATGATCTTCCATCTTGGGATGTAAATTGAAAATCCAATCGTATTTTTGGGTTTGAATCAACCTTTTCACTTCGTCGAATACCTCAGCATTGTGTGCTAAACTCAAGGATTTAGTAAAAGTGGACGCAAATAGAATGGTGGGTTTTTGATTGGTTTTTTCTTGTTTGGGAAACAACAAATCCATTTTAGGCCAACCGGTTTCTACAATTTTAAAATGACCCAATTTCTTTTCCAATTTTTGAAAAGGAATGGTAGTGGATGGTCCTTGCGTGCAATATAAATCAAATAAACCTCTGATTCGGAAATGTCCTTTTGAATTGCTCCTTTTGGAAACACTGAAACCATGAAAGACCTGAACTTTGATTCCTGGGAAAAAATGTGGAACTTCGTTGGAAGTGGCAAAAATGACTGAAGGTTGATATTTTAAAACTTCAGTAGTATTATTTAGAATGACATCATCGGTGTTTAAATGTTTGCTCACATCTTCCATTTCAAGAAACCAAGCCACTTCAAATCCTTGTTGTTTTAATACCTTTTCAATCGGTTTTAATATGGGAATTCCATAAGAATAGGAAAGATATAATATGAATTTCGGTTTGTTATCTGGGTGGTTTTCATATTGACCTTTTTGCATCAGCCAAATTTTCAAATAGCGAGTAAAAACGCCATATGATTCTATAAAAGCATAGGCCAAACCGGGAATTCTATCCAAAATACCCAATTGAATGATATAATGTTTGAAAAAACGGTAAATAGGCTTGAAAATGAGTTGAGAGAAATTGATTTTTGTTTTTTTCTTCATATGGTCTTTCGCTGACCACCAAGCATATCTATTTTTTTTAAAAATATAATCGTCTAATGAAATATAGGTATTGTGTGTAAATTTTTCCTTTAAAAATCCAACTTTACCGGTTGTTTCAATTTCAGAATGTACATTCTTTTCTTGATAGTGACAAAGGTCTCTTTTAAAAAGCCTGATGACTTTATCTGTATTTAAGCCACTGTGTTTCATGTGTCTACCCATGAAAAAATTCTTCCTAAAAATCCAAAAAGCGGATTCTTCTGGTTCGGAACTCAGCTTATTTTTAATCTCATTTTCCAATTCAGGTGTTACCCTTTCATCAGCATCTACCAACAAAATCCATTCATATGTCGCTTGAGGAATAGCCCAATTTTTTTGAGAAGCAGAATTTTGATATTCCCTTTGAATGATGCGAACGGGATATTTTTGTGCCAATTCCAACGTACGATCTGTACTAAATGAATCAACAATTAAGATTTCATCAGCAAACAATACCGATTGAAGAACTGCTTCAATATTTCGCTCTTCGTTAAATGTGGGAATAAGTGCTGTGAGTTTCATTAAATCGATATACTAAGGAAAGTATGTTTAAACCTTATCATGCAAAAATAAGGTTTTTTTCAATTGTGTGTGTAAACTTGCATTAGGTCAGAAAATTTAATATTTTTATACCTTCAAATAGTAAAAAATATACAATATTGTTACTTTATTTGAAGTTACTATATATGTGGATATTTTTTAAACCAGATGAAGCTTACAAGCATTTTATTAAATCCCAATTTTATTTTAATTAATCTACAAATCAAGACTTAATACTAAAACTTATCAGTTATGTACAAATCCGTTATTTTAGGAACCTTTTTCATCATAATGATGAGTTGTGGTGAAAAAAAAACATTTGAAACCTATATTTATTTTGACAGTGCACAACCAGTCAAGGAAAAAGATTTGTCTTCAATTCCTAATAAATTTGTGGGAACATATGTATTAAATTATTCCAATCAACTCATGGTTCAGTCGAAAGCCATTATCAGAAGGCATGTGGAAGAAAATATGTTTACCAAATCGGAATTGGATTCCTTAACAGCTTATTTTCAATTAAAAGATGACAAACTTTACGATGTCTATGAAAAAAAGTTTCACAAAACCCGAATTTCTCATGATACAGTGTTTTTCGAAAGAGAATCTTTGGATACTTTGTTTTCATTTAAACCCAATGAATCACTCAGAGAATTTAAGTCTTCATTGGTATTAAACTATTCCTATGACGGTTTGTATCGGGTCAATTGGGTTCATTTTGGAAAACCTGTTACACGAATTACAGAATTGGGATCCATCAAAGATTTTGAAAAAATCAAATTGGAAACAGATTTGAAAAATGACAACTATGAGATGAATGCAGATTCAACTTACGTGATTTTAAAGTTTGATCAAGCCAATTTTAGAAAAATACACCGATTGGATGGGTTTGAATATGAGTCGTTCTATTATTTTAAATAAGTTAGTTTTCAAACACAAACTGACAACATAATTAAAATTTTATGTAGATTTGCTAAAAATAATTATAAAAAATGTTGGATAAATTAAAATCAATTTTTGTTGTTACCGACGAAACTACTAAAAAAGAAGAAACTATTGATCCCAAATCCGAAAAAGCATCTGAAAAAGTCGCTAGTGAGCATACTTCGCAGGTTGAAGTTCCTTCACGGGGCAATGTTCAAGGAGTGGTAAGTCAACCCATTTTAGATAAATTATTAGGTGTTATCAACCAAAGTAACCAATCCGGATTTGATTATATTGAGTTTAAAAATTCATTGAAAGCTTTGGAAAAAATGGGATTGGACGAGAAAACCATGTATCGTTCTGCATTTGCAACTGCCCAAACCATTGGTGTTTCAGTTCCTAATTTAGTAAGCTCAATTGATTTTTACAAAAAGATACTCAATAAAGAAAATTCAGAATTTTCCAATGCACTTAATGTACAAGTCAATGCTAAAGTAGCTGACAAGGAAAAAGAAATTGAAGGGTATAAAAGTATGATAGCTGAAAAGGAAAAACAATTGGCTCTACTGACCCAAGAAATTGAAAAGCACAAACAAAGTATTCAGTCATTATCCTCCAAAATTGAAACTGACAGACTACAAATTGATAAAACAAAATCTGATTTTGTTGTAACATTTGATTTCATTATGCAACAATTAGATGGTGATGCTAAAAAGATTAAAGAATTTTTAGAATAAATTGAAATTTAACTAACCCAATATTATATCAAACTTGAATGGAAACAGAACTTAAACCCAAAAATTTTTGGACCAAACCTGAAGGTAAAACAGGCATGTTGTTTTTAGCTGCACTTGGAGCCGGAGGCTTGTATTTTTTGTATAAAATTTTGCCATTTTTAATTAGTATCGTTGAGAATACTTTGTATTTAGGACTTTTACTCGGTGCATTGGCAGTCGTTTTATACATGGCTTTTGACCCCAAAGTACGCAACCTCATTTCCTATATGTATAAATCGGTCATGCGTTGGATTACCGGTATTTTTGTGGAAATTGATCCCATCGGTATCTTGAAAAATTATGTGCAAGATTTGAAAGACAATTTGAGTAAAATGAACAGTCAAATTGCACTTTTGAAAGGTCAAATGGTCAAATTGAAAAATATGATTACTGAAAATAATCAAACCATTTCAGACAATTTGAAAATGGCCAATCACGCCAAAGACAACGACAAGAAAGCCATCATGATTCTCAAATCTCGTAAAGCCGGCAGAATGCAGGAATCGAATCTGAAATTGGATGGTTTGTACAAAAAAATGGAAATTTTATACAGAGTTTTATCCAAAATGTATGAAAATTCTCAAATCCTCATCGAAGATGTTGAAGATCAAATCGTAGTGAAAGAGCAAGAGCGAAAAGCCATTAGAGCTAGTCATTCTGCCATGAAATCGGCTATGAACATCATCAGTGGCAATGCCGATAAAAAGATGATGTTTGATATGGCACTCGAACATATTGCAGATGACGTGAGTAATAAAATTGGCGAAATGGAACGCTTTATGGAAGTGTCCAGCAACTTTATGGATTCTGTTGATTTACAGAATGGAATCTTTGAAGAAGAAGGTTTGGAATTGTTGGAAAAATGGGAAAAAGAAGGTGTTTCACTTATTTTGGGAGAAGAAAAAGATTTGTTGTTACACAAAGCCAATAATTCTCAAGATGAAGTGGATCTCAATGCTCCCATCCAAACCAAACCCAAAGGTCAATCCAATCAATATTCCGACCTATTTAACTTCTAACCTGCTTCGCCATAGGCGAGCTTCTAATTTCTAACTTCTAATTTCTAATTTCAAAATGGCACAAACTAGACTAACTCCGTTCGCAAAAATCCTTATCGTTGCACTAGTAGTAGGTGGTGTATATTATGGCTTATCCAAGTTGAGAGACCCAAATGTCAAAGATAAAATCAAAGGTTTAAGTACTGAAAAAGGTGCAGAATCTAAAGATGGTTATAAAGATGTTATCAATATAGGAGTGGTAACTTGGGGCGGTTATGCCGGCGGTCAATACTTCAACAAAGGATTTGAAGCTAATACAGCCTCGCAGTTTTATAAAGATTACGGTTTCAAAGTAAATTTTAAAATTATCGATGATTTTGATGCTTCTCGTGATGCTTTCAAAAATGGAGATATCGATTTGATGTGGGCTACCATTGATGCTTTTCCAACCGAAGTAGAAGGTTTGGCACAGTATGATCCACAAGTAGTTTTTCAAGCCGACTGGAGTCGTGGTGGTGATGCCGTTGTTGTAAATCGGGGTATCAACAAAGTATCCGACTTGAAAGGAAAGAAAATTGCCGTTGCACCTATGACGCCTTCTCATAGTTTCTTGATTTGGTTGTTGGAAGCAGGTGATTTATCTGTTAAAGATGTGAAAATTGTAGAAGTACCATCTGCCATTGATGCTGCCGATGCTTTTAAAAGCAATACAGTAGATGCTGCTGTGGTATGGAGTCCCGATGATGAAGATTGTATCAATAAAGTGGCAGGATCAAAAGTTCTGGAAAGTACCAAACATGCCAGTCACATCATAGCTGACGTTTTTGTAGCTAAAAAAGAATTTATTGAAACACATAAAGAGCAAATGCGTGACTTGTACGAAGGTTGGATGAAAGGTGCTGCTGAAATCAATACTTCTGATAATGCCAAAAGAGAAGCTTCCAAAATATTGGCAAAAGGGCTCAATATGCCGGAAGATTATTGTTACAATGCAATCAATAATGTGCGTATTGCTTCACATGGAGATAATTTAGACTTCTTTGGGTTAAATCCGCAATACACCGGAGTTACTGGTGAAGAACTCTACAATAAAATGAAAGTAAAATACGATCAATTGGGATATAGTACTGCCAATGCTAAAAGTTGGAGATTACTAGCCGCCAAAGATTTAATCAACCAAGTAAATTTGAATATACCTGGAGCTGAATCTGAAAAAGGTAAAGTATTTACAACTGCTACCACTGATATCAAAGAGAAAGAAGCATTGTCTACCAAACAATTGAGTATTAGTTTCCGTTCCGGTGAATATCAACTGGATGAAAATGCCAAACAATTGATTGACTATCAATTTATCCCAATTGCTAAAGCATTTTCAAATTCTCGAGTTAGAATTGAAGGAAATACGGATAATGTGGGTTCTTTTGCAACCAATGTCGCTTTGTCCAAAAAGAGAGCTCAGGCTGTGGCCAATTACTTAATGAGCGAACATAACATGCCTGCCAATCGTATCATCGTTATAGGAAATGGCCCATCCAAACCTGTAAGTGGCTGCGAAGACAATGCCAACGAAGATTGTAAAAGCAAAAATCGCAGAACTGACTTTGAATTGGTCAATGATTAATGATTCAATAACAAAATAATATAATGTCACTTGCGCACTATTCAAATTGTGCAAGTGACATTTTAATATAAAAAAAATTCTAAAAGATGTTAAAATCCCTTTTTACGCTTCGAGGAAGTTTAGACACCAAAACATCAGCTATTTTATCAATCTTAGGTTTTGTGTTGGCACTTTTGATTTGGTTTGGTTTGGCTGAAGCCATGTCCAAAAAAATCATCAAACAAATTGACAAACCGGAAAGCGAACTCCAAATCAAAGACAAAAAATACTACCAACAGGATTCCTTATTGGTCGCCGATTACAACCTATTGGAAAAATTGAATGATGCACAACTCGCCGATTATGGTTTGCATCAAGAAAAAGTCTATCCTCAATTGCCATCACCGCTTAGCGTTGTACATTCTTTTTCAGAATTGGTTTCCAAAGATGGATTGGTTGCCAATTCACTTTTTTCAATCAAACTCAATTTGTTGGGATATATTTTGGCAATTGTGATAGCCATCCCATTGGGATTTATTTTAGGATTAATTCCGCTTTTTAGAGGACTTTTCAGTAAGTTGGTCGATTCGGTACGCTTTATTCCATTAACAGCAGTTACCGGAATTTTTATCATGTGGTTTGGATTGGGTTCCGAAATGAAAGTTTTGTTTTTGGCTTTTGGTATTTTGGTTTATTTGATACCGGTCGTAGTGCAAAGAATTAACGAAGTGGATGACGTGCATCTCAAAACTGTTTTTACCTTGGGAGCCAATGCTTGGCAAACCATTTGGACTGTATATTTACCTTATGTTATGTCCAAACTCATAGATGATATTCGCGTTTTAACTGCCATTTCTTGGACTTATATCACCATTGCCGAAATGTTGAATAAAGGTGGCGGAATTGGTGAAATGATTTGGATGGCCAAACGTCAAAGTAGAATAGACAAAGCCTTTGCCATTTTAATTGTCATTGTTTTAATAGGAATTTTACAAGATAGAATATTTTATTATTTGGATCGGTTTTTATTCAAATTTAAACACATCAACGACGATCATAAATAAACTAGATTCCTGCTTTTGCAGGTAATTCATTAGAATAGAATCTAATCCCGAAATTATCGGGACTAAAATCGTAAATCTAAAATCGTAAATCGCAATTCAGATTATGTTAGAATTTAAAGCAGAAGAAGCTAAAAAGAAAACCAATATCATTGAATTAAAAGGTATCTCTCAATCTTATGATGGAGGAAAATCTTTTATCATCAAAGACTTTAATTTGGAAATTGAAGACAAACCCATGCAAGGTGAATTTGTTGTCCTGATGGGAATGAGCGGTTGTGGAAAATCCACTATTTTACGATATATTGCCGGAATTCAAACCCCAACTGAAGGTACCGTTTTAGTAAATGGCAAACCGGTTGGTCCCGATAATCGCGTAAGTATGGTTTTTCAACAGTATTCTTCATTGCCCTGGATGAGTGTATTGGATAATGTGGGATTGGCACTGAGATATAAAGGTGTTTCCAAAAAAGACCGAGATGAACAAGCCATGAAAATCATCAAAGATGTAGGCTTGGAAGGTCACGAACTCAAATATGCGCAATATCCGACTTTATCAGGTGGACAATTACAAAGAGTTGCTATTGCTCGTAGTTTGGCGGCCAATCCCAATATTCTTTTAATGGACGAGCCATTTGGAGCTTTAGATGTTAAAAATCGCTTGCAAATGCAGGATTTAT
>JADZFW010000005.1 GCA_020854235.1 Flavobacteriaceae bacterium | reverse complement strand
GGTATCATTGGCTACTTCGGTTTGTGCCCAAATAAAGGCACTAAACAACATTGAAAAAATAATAAAAACTTTTTTCATCTGACTAAATTTAAAATTTTTATTGGTGTCAGATGTAACTCGCTTTTGGTCATTTTCTTGTATATCACATGCTCGTTTCATCTCTTAAAATAATTTGAGTTGAATTAAAAAATTCAACGATTAAACAATTAAGGACAAAAAAAGGTGTGTGGATTAAGTATAGAGCCTATTTTGAGATTTAGGCGTTCCTTCGCAGCATTACCTGCACAGGTTCTATGGGTATAATCTCAGATCACCTCGATGGATGAACACCCCTTTTTAGGTATCCGAGAACTTTCGGATGTGCAAATGTACACATTATATTTCACTTTGAAAAACTTTACTCGGGGTACGACTTGAAGTCGTGCCCCGAGTAAAGTTTTTCAAGAACAAAATGTCTTTATTTCAATAATTTTTGTCATTTAAAATGTGCATTTCGGCTTTTTTTCGTTGCGTTTGATTAATGTCTTAAACTAATTACTTGAAGTATATCTTGGAGTTAAATGTGGTTGTACATACTCGGGGCATGACTTGGATTTTAGTCTACGGTTATACTCGGGGCACGACTTGGAGTCGTACCCCGAGTATTGGACTTGGTGTCGTACCTCGAGTATCCTAATTAGATTTTAGTTTTTGATTTTACTCGGGGCATGACTTAGAGTCGTACTCCGAGTATACAAATTAGATATTCGTATGATTTTACTCGGGGCACGACTTGGAGTCGTACCCCGAGTAAAATCAATAAACAACAAATTCTCTAGCAAATTCTTTATCAATGAAAATATTCTCATTCATACCTTTATATATGGCAGCGGATGAATATTCCCAATCAATTGCATTTTTAACCAAACCTGCTTTTACAGGATTATTATGAATATAATCAAAGCAAACTTGAGGGTACTGTTTTTCAGGATCTAAAATATTGATTTTATTTCCAAAGAAATTTGGAGTAGGTCCATCCATACAATTCAAACACTCTGCTTTTGTGTTTTTTCGAAAAAGTGAACCTGAATAATTTTCTTGAATATGAATGGCTCTAGTGTACGAAGATAACATAATTCCAATCGATTTATTGAAAGATTGAGTTTTACAATTTTTGTTTTCTAGTTCCAATTTTCTTACATAAACCATCATATGAAAATGATTTGGCATCAAACACCAAGCAATGATTTCAGCATGAGGTAAGATATTTTCCAGCATTTTTGTTTGGAAAAACATATAATTTTGGTGATTAAAAAAAACTCTTTGTCGGTTATTTCCTTGATTGTAAATGTGGTAAAGATGGTTTTCTTTTAATAGCATATTTTTTCGATTTCAATTTTATGCAAATATATAAAAAGAAATATATCCTTTATTTCATTTACTTGGGGACTACTTGGATTTTAGTCTACAGTTATATACTCAGGGCACGACTTGGAGATGTTAATCCAAGTTTACACCTAAGTTTCATAAGGCATTGGTGAAATAAACTCGGGGCACGACTTGGAGATGTTAATCCAAGTTTACACCTAAGTTTCATAAGGCTTTGGTGAAATAAACTCGGGGCACGACTTGGAGTCGTACCCCGAGTTTATTTCACCAAAGCTTTAAAATAGGTAGGAATTCCCGTTTCAAAAACCATTTCTTTTTTGGTATAAGGGTGAATGATGGAGAGATAACCGGAATGAAGTACAAATCTTTTGATTTCTTTGTCTACTTTGCCATAGATTTTATCTCCTAAGATAGGATGTCCATTTTCGGCAAAGTGTACTCTGATTTGGTGTTTGCGTCCCGTAAAGAGTTTGACTTCGAGTAAACTATATTTTTCTGATTCTTTCAATACTTTATAGCCTGTTTTGGCATATTTCCCTAAATTCGTATCATTTACAGAAGAAACCCTAAAGGCTTTGTTTTCGTATAAATAGGATGATATTTCTCCTTCTTTTTGGGTCAGCGTTCCATAGACCACTGTATAATATTTTTTATCAAAATCTTGCCAGTTGTCTTGCAAAAACTCTTTGGCATTTTCGCTTTTGGCAAAAACAAGAATACCGGAAGTATCTCTGTCTAATCGATGTACTATAAAAACACGATTTCTAGATCTTTCATTCCCTCTTTTCACATATTCATTGAGTAGAAAATGAGCTGTATTTTCTCTTTCTTTTTCAGTACCTATCGTCAGGAGACCATTGATTTTATCCACAACCAATA
This sequence comes from Flavobacteriaceae bacterium, assembly GCA_020854235.1. Lineage (GTDB taxonomy): Bacteria > Bacteroidota > Bacteroidia > Flavobacteriales > Flavobacteriaceae. The sequence goes on along the minus strand of JADZFW010000005.1, from coordinate 5,759 downwards.
TATCCCGATCTTCAAAAAGAATATTGAGTCCTTTGGGTTGGTGTTTTTTGGAAGGTTTTTTAAAAGAAGGATCTTGGTTTTGCATTTGATATGAGTTTGGATTTGCCGCGTATTCTAGTTAGGACTTATCCCAATTTCTACTTGCTTTTTTCTCTGAATTCTGTTTCTTTTTCAGGAGTCTTTCCAGCTTTACTGAATCGGGAATTTTGGTTTTCTTTCTGACATTTTCCGGTTGTAAAGCATGTTGGATCAAATCCATGAATCGAGTTACTACTTTTTCTTTGTTTGCCAATTGGCTTCTGGTAGCATCGGATGATAGAGAGAGAATTCCATCTTTGGAAATGCGATTGGCTAATTTCTCTTGAAGTTGTAGTTTCTGTTCGTCGGTTAAGACTTGAGATTTTTGTACATCAAAAAGCAACTGCACTTTGGTTTCCACTTTATTAACATTTTGGCCACCTGCACCACCACTGCGTGAGGTTTTAAATTGGAGTTCTGAGATGATGAGTGGTGATAACATGTGGAAGATTTGCGATTTTAGATTTTAGATTTAGGTTTAGATTATAGGTCTTTATTTTACAATGTATATTAGGTACCAATAGTTGAATTAAATGTAACTTTGCATTTGACCCTGCAATAATACGACAAATTATGCTCAAAATAGGAGATCAGGTTTCGGTACTCAATGAAACGACAACCGGCAAGGTGGTGGGTATTAAGGGTAATCATATCCTTATTGAAACCCCTGATGGGTTTGAATTGCCTTATTTAAAAAAAGAATTGGTCGTTTATCAAACGCTATTAGATTTGGATAAACTTACTGAAATACCTCAAAAATCCACTTCAATAATTTCCAGTGTCAAGCCTAAAAAAAACAAGGCTCAGGCTGTAGTAGATTTGCATTTTGAAGCTGAAGAAACATCAAATCATCCGGTATTGGGGCAACAAATCATTCAATTTAAATCGGCTTTAAATTTGGCGATACGTGCCGGTCAAAGCGAAATCACTTTTATACATGGGGTTGGAGCCGGTAAACTCAGAGCGGAGATTGAGAAAATTCTTCATAAGCAGAAGATTTCATTTTCGGATGGGGCCTATGCAAAATATGGCACTCGAGGTGCCATATTAGTTCATTTGCAAGGAATCAAAAAAATGATATAATTTATTGAATTTCTATTACTTCCAGTATTTCGGGAACCAAACCTTTGATGATTTCAGTCAGTCCGGTCATGGTCATCGTATTTTTGGAGCACGAAGCACAATATCCCAACCATTTGATGGTCACCACCTGATCGACCACTGATATCAATTCAACATCTCCACCATCACTCTGTAGATAAGGACGAATGTCTTCAATGGCATCTTCTACTTTTTGTTCTATGGTCATGCTCTTAAAATTTAAGTTGTGATTCCATTAGGATGCAGCACAACCACTGGTATTGGTAATACGAACGATTTCTGTAGGAGGTAAATCTTTATTTCTCTTAACCAATTGAGTCAACATGTTTTTAGTAATTTCAGAGAAGGCTAATTCGATAGGTGAATTGGCTTGTAAAGCAGCAGGATGACCATAATCTCCGGCTTCTCTTATACTTTGCACCAATGGAATTTCTCCCAAAAACTCAGTTTGTAAATCTTTGGCTAAATTTTTAGCACCGTCTTGTCCGAATATATAATATTTGTTATTGGGTAACTCTGCAGGCGTGAAATAACTCATATTTTCCACAATTCCGAATACAGGCACATTGATTTCGGGTTGAGCAAACATGGCAACTCCTTTTTTAGCATCGGCTAGCGCAATGGCTTGCGGTGTACTTACCACCACTGCACCTGTCAAAGGTACCGCTTGCACCATAGATAAGTGAATATCACCAGTTCCGGGAGGAAGGTCGATCAACATAAAATCCAATTCGCCCCAATCGGCGTCAAACAACAATTGATTCAGTGCTTTGTTGGCCATTGCGCCTCTCCAAATCACGGCATCATTGGGATCAATAAAGAATCCGAGTGACAATAATTTTACACCGTAATTTTCAACCGGTTTGATTTTGGCTCTGCCATCTACCATGACGGAAGTAGGTCTTTCGTTGGCTACATCAAACATGATGGGCATGGATGGGCCATATACGTCAGCATCCAATATACCCACACTGAAACCCATTTTGGCAAGCGTTACTGCGATATTGGCAGTAATAGTTGATTTACCAACACCACCTTTTCCTGAAGCGATAGCAATGAGATTTTTAACGTTGGGAAGAGGTCTTTCTTTGGTCAAACTCACGGTTTGGGTTGGGATTTGACCTATCACGTGAACCTGCACTTCAGCAGATTCATAAGCCGATTTAATTGCTTTCGTAATATCCGTTTCAATTCTTTTTTTGGCTTGAAGTGTTGGATTTCCAATAACTACTTCAACCAATACTTTGTTGTTGACGATTTCTACATTTTTGACGGAATTGCTTTCTACCAAGCTTTTTCCATCTCCCGGAGCTGTAATAGACTCCAGAATTTTCATTATATCTTGATTTGTCATGACGTAAATAATTTATTAGTTTTTTAGAATGATTCTAAATACAAAAGTACAAAAAGTTTGGGGTTCGTGGTTATAAATTTGTAGTTTGTTTTGTAAAAAATGTTACTGAAATAAACCAACAAACTTGCTTCTACAAATTATCTGATGCAAACCATTCTGCATAGGATGTACCGGTTTCTCTCAATTTTAAAGCATGTAAATGTATTTCTTGGGGAAGCTTATTTTTAATTTTATCAGCAAAATCAATTAACATCATCTCACTGGTTGGTTGGTAGTTGACCAATAAAACTTTGTGGCCTCTTTTTTCCAATTCATTTGCCAATTCGACATGAGGCGTATTTTTATTAAATACTGTAGCATGATCAAATAAATCGACAATTTCAGATTTTACAATGGTTTTCAAATCACCAAAATCGATGACCATTCCTTTTTTTACATGATCCACATCTGAAATAGGTGTACCAATAACCGTCACATCCAATTGATAGCTATGTCCGTGTACGTTGCGACATTTTCCGTCATAACCGTGCAAAGCATGACCGGTTTCAAAATAAAATTGTTTGGTGATTCTAATGATACTCATGAATGAGATGTTTTAATAATGAGGCTACAAAAGTAGTGAGTTTTGGGAGAATAACCCTTATAAATGAATAGTTGATTTTAAATAATTAAAACACATTCTGATTATCTGCAGTGATCCTGATGGAGCTCCGTGTTGAGCATAAAAAGTCTGAATGTTTTTAGCAAAATAGGCACTTTTTTGTTTCCCCTTTCCCTTATGAAAACAAGTTGGATTACCTGCGGTCATCCTGATGGAGCTCCGTGTTGAGAATAAAAAGTATGAATGTTTTTAGCAAAATAGGCACTTTTTTGTTTCCCTTTTCCATTTTGAAAACAAGTTGGATTACCTGCGGTGATCCTGATGGAGCTCCGTGTTGAGAATAAAAAGTCTGAATGTTTTTAGCAAAACATTCACTTTTTTGTTTAGCCTTCCCCTTTTGAAAACAAGTTTTCAATGGGGAAGGCTAAACAAAAAAGTCTGATTTTTCACAGAAAAATCAGACTTTCATTCATTCGTGACCTCGACAGGATTCAAACCTGTAACCTTCTGAGCCGTAATCAGATGCGCTATTCAGTTGCGCCACGAGGCCTTTTAATTGGGGTGCAAATATAGTGGTTTTTTGAGATTATACAAATAAAATGGTGCAATTAAACCAATTCAGCAGACAAACCCATCTCCAATAAACGGGTTGCTCTAGGCTTTAAATCTTCCAGTGGGCCCGTCTTAACCGTAGCTTTTCCTTTGTAATGAACCAACAAGGTGCATTGCTCGGCTTGGAGTAAATCATGCTCACATACATCTATCAAGGCATCAATCACAAAGTCAAAAGTATTGACATCGTCATTGAACAACACAATTTGACGTTCATCAACTTCAAGATCAAGCGTATCTATACTTTCTTGATATTTTTCTTTTCTATTACTTTTCATTGATAAAAAAATATACTAATCTGAATCCAAAATTATTGTAATCAGATTTCCAAGAGATTACATCAGTTTTTAAAGAATTACCCAAATAATAATTAACATCTAAGGCAAAGTTAGAAAATTCATAACCAACACCAAATTTTGCATCAAATTGTTGAATAATATCTATATCAATTTGCTCACCATTAGGGAAACCAAAAATTTTAGAATTTAAATCATGAGTATACATCAATCCAGCGGAAACATATAACTTATTATTGTTATTTATCAAATAATTGTATTTTAGTGTAAATGGAAGTTGAATCAACTTTAAATCAGCTTCAACATTTTGAGAATGAACAATAGATCCAGTATCGACATAATCCCATTGTTTTAATGATTTATATTGTAAATAACTCGGATTGACAGAAAATTCCCACCTACCATTATTGTAAGGCAATAATAAAACGAATTCAACACCAACATTAGGAACCATTTTTTTGTCAAATACTATAGTATTGTTGTCAAATGTTTCATGTACGTTTGAAATTGAAAGTGCTTGATATCTAAGACCAGCCGAAATACCATATTTGAATTTAGTCTTGGCATTAGGTTTATTTATCTCAACTATTTGATTATTACTTAATTGATTGAATTCAATAAAAAGTTTAGATATTTCGTTCTCTGAATATTTTAAATGATCAAATTGCTCTTTTTTCATCCCTACACTTTTAAATAAATCAAATAATTGTTTTTTAAACAAATTATTTTCTTTCAATTCCATTTGACTATTGTAATATTTTTTATATAATAATTGTTGTGGAGAGTTTGTAGATTCTTGATAAAAGAATCTTAATAAATTCAAAGATTCATATTTATATAATGAAGTTTTACTTGAAATAACTTGTTTTAAAAATAAAGTTTCTTCAATATTAACAGCTTTACTAGTTTCATTAATTCTATTGATATCGTTTAAGGTTTTATCAATAAAAACTGTAAACCTTTTAAATAAAAATTTATTATTTATTCCAAATTCAGAGACTTCAGATAGGTTACCCTCTTTGACTATATCAGTTTCACTCATTTTATAAGAAAATTTTTCTGGGTTAAATCTCCAATCTTCATTATTGATTAAACACTCGCTTTTATTTCCTTTATTATCAATAACATACCCAGCTTCAAAATGTTGTTGGGCATGAAGTTTAAAAGTAAACAATAAAATTAGTAAAACCGCTTTTTTCATATTTTTCAATTTGTTAATTTAAACTATTTCTATGGTAATGAATTAATTGATCAATTGGTCTTTGAATACTTCCACCAAAAATAATTTCATTTTCTGCAGCAACCTGTTTTATTAAATTTTGGAAAATATAACCAATTGAACCAATAAAAAAAACAGGAACAGATTTATATTTTTCAAACGTTTTTATTCTATATTCAAAGAATTCTTTTACACCTTCCAAAAGTAATGAATTTATGTATTCGTTTTCTTGGTGATCGAAAATAATTTTAGAAAATTCACCTAAAAATGCATTAGGAGCATTTTTTTTGTAAATATTTTCTTTAATATAATCAGCATCTAAATTGAATTTGGCGGAAAAATCAAGTCTGATATGTTCAGGCATTGTCTTATAAAAATAATCCCGAATCAACCTGCGTCCAAATAAATTGGCACTGGCCTCATCCATAATCATATAGCCTAAAGAAGGGCAAATTTGAAACATTTCGTTGCCGTCATAATAACAAGAATTGGAACCCG
>JADZFW010000004.1 GCA_020854235.1 Flavobacteriaceae bacterium | reverse complement strand
ATTCTTTCAAATGTTGTGAGATAGTAGATTGTGCCAAAGGGAATACTTCTACGATTTCTCCTGTAAAACAACAAGCTTGGCTTTCCAAGAATCTTAAAATTTCTATTCTTACCGGATGTCCCAATGCTTTGGCAAAGCGAGCCATTTCGGTTGCTTCGACATTATACTGATTAAATTTTATAGTATGTTTCATATCATCGCAAATATACGATGAATATGTTAATACAATAAAATTTATTGTGAAATTTCATGAAAGTATGCAAATATTTTTTCAGCTTTGCTTTTTCCTACCGCTTCAGTCAATTGTTCCAAGTTAGCTTCCTTGACTCGTTTGACTGATTTGAAGTGTTTAATCAGAATCAACACGGTTTGTTCGCCAATTCCGGGTATTAATTCCAATTCGGTCGTGATGGCGGCTTTACTTCTTTTTTCTCTGTGAAAGGTTATCCCAAATCGATGCGCTTCATTTCGCAAGTGTTGGATGACTTTCAGGGTTTCGGATGATTTATCCAAGTACAAAGGAATTGGATCATCGGGATAATAAATTTCTTCTAAACGTTTGGCTATACCAATAATAGCAATTTTGCCTCTTAACTCCAGTTTCTCCAAACTCTTCAACGCAGCACCCAATTGGCCTTTACCTCCGTCTATGACTATGAGTTGGGGTAATTCGGCTTGTTCTTCCAGCATGCGGCTATACCTTCTATAAATTACTTCTTCCATCGAAGCAAAATCATTGGGTCCTTCCACCGTTTTGATGTTAAATTTGCGGTAATCTTGTTTGCTGGGCTTGACATTCTTAAAGACTACACAAGCCGCTACAGGATTGGTTCCTTGTATGTTGGAGTTATCAAAACATTCAATATGTATGGGTTCCGATGGCAATCGCAAATCTTTTTGCATTTGAGCCAAAATACGTTTGGTATGTCTTTCTGGGTCTACTATTTTTTGTTGTTTCCATTGTTCTTGTCGGTAATATTTGGCATTGCGCAAGGACAAGTCTAAAATGTGTTTTTTGTCTCCTATTTTGGGTATAGTTACCGTCAGATTATCCACTACATCCACTTCAAAAGGCACGTAAATCTCTTTGGATTGGGAATGAAATTTGTCTCTAATTTCCAATATACTCAGTTCCAAAATTTCCCGATCGGTTTCATCCAATTTTTTCTTGATTTCGGTTGTATGCGATTGTATGATAGCCCCATTCATGATTTTGAAAAAGTTCACATACGCATAGCTCTCATCTGAAATAATACTAAAGACATCTACATTGCTAATCGATGGATTTACAACTGTAGATCGAGCTTGATAATGCGATAAATGTTCAATCTTTTCCTTGATTTTTTGAGCCTCTTCAAATTGTAATAAACCGGCGTATTCTTCCATCAATTCCTGAAATTGAATCAAAGCCGATTTGAAATTGCCTTTGATGATATTTCTGATTTCGCTGATGTCATTCAAATAATCGGCATGAGTTTGCATACCTTCGCATCCGCCTTTACAATTACCTATATGGTATTCCAAACAAATTTTGTATTTACCCAAATCCACTTTTTTGGGACTTAAATCCAAGGTACACGTGCGTATAGGATATAAAGCCTTGATCAAATCCATCAAAGCATGCGCCATACGTCCCGAAGCATACGGACCATAATATTCCGATCCGTCTTTGATGACATTTCGAGTGAGAAATACGCGAGGAAAAGCTTCGTTTTTGATGCAAATCCAAGGATAGGTTTTATCATCCTTGAGCATGATGTTGTATTGCGGCTGGTATTTTTTGATCAGTGAATTTTCCAACAACAAGGCATCTGTCTCAGTATTGACTACAATGTGTTTGATTTCTGCAATTTTTTTAACCAATACATGTGTCTTGGCATTGTCGTGATTTTTTGTAAAATAGGAAGAAACCCGTTTTTTGAGATCTTTGGCTTTGCCAACATATATGAGTTTGCCCTCTTTGTCATAATACTGATATACTCCCGGTTTGTTCGGAAGGGATTGAATAACAGGTTTGAGAGCTTCGTGTTTCATAATCGATTTACAAAATAACGATTTTTTAGAAGAATACAAAAGAGAAAATCACTAACGATTCGTCAATCTATCAATTATTTTATTGAAAACAATCTATTTTCTCTTCTCTCTTTTCTCTTTTCTTAAAAAAAACTGTAATTTTGCACCTCCTTAAAATTCAACAGAATGAACATTACCAAACAAGATATTGACGCATTGAATGCAGTGGTTACGATTGCTATTGACAAAACCGATTTTCAACCCAAAGTAGACAAAGTACTAACCGATTATAAAAAGAAAGCCAGTATACCCGGTTTCCGCAAAGGATTTGTACCGATGTCTTTGATTAAAAAACAATATGAGAAATCTGTTGTGATTGACGAAGTAAACAAATTATTACAAGATAGTTTGAATAATTTTATCGTAGCTGAAAAAATGGATATCTTAGGGAATCCCATTCCAAAAGCCAATCCTGATTTTTCTTGGGACAACGAAAATTTTACCTTTGATTTTGAAATAGGATTAGCTCCTGTTTTTGAAATAAACATGGACGCCAAATCAAATGTGACTTTGTTTAAAATCAATGCCGACGAAGCTTTTATTAAAGAAGAAATGACCCATATTCAAAAACAATATGGCAAATTGATTACCGAATCTGAAGTTTCTGAAAATGGAAGAATGATTGGTACATTACAATTTGAATATAAAGGTGAAGCCAAAGAAAAAACGGCAACTATCGAGGTGTCTCAAATCAATGGCAAAACCAATCAAAAGAAATTTTTAGGTAAAAAAGTAGGTGATGTCATAACCGTTAAAACCAAAGGTTTGTTCAATGATGATCACGATTTGATGCATGCGCTTTCTTTGGATCACGAGGATGCTCATAGTTTTGATGCAGAAGTAACATTTACCATTACAGAAATTAGTAATTATGAATTGGCCGAATTAAACCAAGAGTTGTTTGATAAGTTTTTTGGAGAAGGCGTAGTCAATTCAGTTGATGAATTGAAAGCCGAAATCAAATCGACTGCCGAAAAACAAATGCAAGGTCAAGCCGATCAAAAATTCTTAAATGACGCTACCGATTATTTGATCAAAAACACCAAGTTTGACTTACCTGCCGAGTTTTTGAAACGTTGGTTGCAAATGACTTCTGAAAAAGAAATGAGTTTTGACGAAGCAGTGGTTGAATACGAACGATCTGAAAAAGGTTTGCGTTATCAGTTGATTGAAGGTCAATTGGCTAAAGACAACAATATTCAAGTAACTTTCGATGATTTGCGTTCCTTTGCCAAAAACTTATTGAAAATTCAATATGCACAATATGGACAGGAATTGATGAATGACGAATTTTTGGATGGTGTAGCCGATAGAGTTTTGCAAAATCAAGATGAAGTCAAACGTTTGTCCGAACAAGTGATGACTCAAAAACTCATGAATTTGTACAAAGAAAAAATGCAATACAAGACCAAAGAAGTTACTTACAAAGAATTCGTAGAAGAATCTTATAAGTAAAAAATAATATTGAGTTGAAAAAGCGAAATCGAAAGGTTTCGCTTTTTTTATTTGTAAATTTTCTTCCAAAAAAAAACCGAGTACATTACATACTCGGTTTCTATTCTAAATTTCAATGATATTATTTACCGCTCATAGACATCAAAAACTCCTCATTAGATTGAGTGTATTTGATTTTATCGTCTATAAATTGCATGGCTTCTATCGGGTTCATATCAGCTAGATACTTGCGTAAAATCCACATGCGTTGCAATGTTTTCGAATCGAGAAGTAAATCGTCTCTACGGGTACTGGATTTAACGAGATCAATAGCAGGGAATATACGTCGGTTGGAAATGTTACGATCCAATTGTAATTCCATATTACCGGTTCCTTTGAATTCTTCAAAAATAACCTCATCCATTTTAGATCCGGTTTCTGTCAAAGCAGTTGCAACAATAGTTAATGAACCTCCGCCTTCAATGTTTCGGGCAGCTCCAAAGAAACGTTTGGGTTTGTGTAAGGCATTGGCATCAATACCTCCCGACAATATTTTACCGGAAGCAGGAGCTACAGTATTGTAGGCACGTGCTAGACGCGTGATGGAATCCAATAAGATAACCACATCATGACCGGTTTCAACCAAACGTTTGGCTTTTTCCAAAACGATGTTGGCTACACGTACGTGTTTTTCCGCCGGTTCGTCGAAAGTAGATGCAATCACTTCAGCTCTTACACTGCGTTGCATATCGGTAACTTCCTCGGGACGTTCGTCAATCAATAAAACTATTTGATAAACTTCTGGATGATTTTCGGCAATAGAATTGGCGATATCTTTCAGCAACATGGTTTTACCCGTTTTGGGTTGTGCCACGATCATACCTCTTTGTCCTTTTCCGATGGGAGCAAACATATCGATAATTCGACTTGAAATACTGGTTTTACCTTGAGCCAAATTGAATTTTTCTTCAGGGAAAAGTGGTGTCAAATGTTCAAATGAAATACGATCCCTTACTTGACTTGGATGTTTTCCATTGATTTTTGAAACTTTAATCAAAGGAAAATATTTTTCACCTGTTTTGGGTGGTCTTACCATTCCTTTGACGGTATCTCCTGTTTTCAATCCAAATAATTTAATCTGAGATTGAGATACATAAATATCATCAGGAGAAGATAAATAATTATAATCTGACGATCGTAAAAAAGCATACCCATCAGGCATCATTTCCAAAACGCCTTCACTTTCGATGATTCCATCAAATTCGTATTCGGGATCTTTTTGTTTGTGCGGTTTGTCAAATATATTTCCATTTTTGCCTCCTTGATTTTGGTTTTTCCCATTTTGATTTTGATTTTTGTTGGGAATGTTGGGCTGGAAGTTTTTCTGAGGATTTTTGGGTGCAATAAATTCTTGAACTTTAGGAGTTTCGGGAGTAAAATTTACCTTTGCTTCCTCGGTAGTTTCGATTTTTTCCGCTTGAGGTGTTTCAAATGGAGATGGAGCATCTTCCTTTCCAATTCTCTTTCTTTTTTGTTTGATTAATCTTGGGGCTTCTTCAACAACATTTTCCATACGACTTTCCTCAAATTCTATAGATTCAGGAGCATCGGGTTCAATAAAAATTTCGGGAAGAATGTGATCTTGTACTTTTTTGGAAGGCGCTTTTTTGCCTTTAACTCCATCTGGAATGACTTTTTTATCTTCTTTGTTTTGCTCTTCTGTCTGAGCTTTAAATTCCATGATCTTGTAAATAAGGTCAACTTTATTTAAAGCCGTGTGTTTTGGTATGGCAAGTGCCTTAGCCAATTGTTTTAAATCTGCAAGGCTCATCGCCTTCAGTTCAGAAATTTCTAACATAAATGTATAGGTAAATTAATATAGATACGACAATAATTGATCAATTGTCAATAAATTCAAAATGTGATTTGTTAAAATGAATTGAAAAGTAACAATCGCTATTGGTGTAGTATTGAATAGCTGGGGCAAATGTATGAAAAAGATTTTAAATTGAAAATTCTTTTGACATTTTTTGTGGTAATACCATCAAAATGGCTCCATTATTTTTTAACTTCATCAATATAAGCCTCTTTTAAAAAATCATAAAGGGATTTTCTTTCCACAATATAAGCAATGGCACTGGCAATTACGGCAGCAAACATTAAAAAGAAAATGGCTGAATGCCTGTCTGTCATTTCGATGACGACGATAGCTGATGTAAAAGGCGAACGCGTAATACCTGTTAAGAAAGCAGTCATTCCTACTACGATGAGTAAATTGGTATTGTGTCCTGTCAATTCCATCATTCCGGAAACAACAGCTCCAATACTAGCTCCTATACTCAATGATGGCGCAAAAATTCCTCCTGCACCGCCCATTCCAAACGAACTGATCAAGCCGCCCATTCTTACAAATGGAATATACCACTCCACACTTTTATCGCTTGTAAATAAAGTGCGTTCCATGATTTCTTTCCCCGAACCCATCGCATCCATTCCTAAAAAATAAATGGATATTGAAACGAGGATTGAAGCTAGAATGACTACCGTGATTTGTTGTGAATTTTTCTTCTTACTTTTGATGTAACGTACTACTTTCCATAGGACAGCCCCAACTTTGGCTCCAAAAAATCCGGATAAAGT
>JADZFW010000003.1 GCA_020854235.1 Flavobacteriaceae bacterium | reverse complement strand
TGATACACGCCTCTGTATTGATTGTTGATAAAAACTTCGCAAAATTGCGTTCGTGAGGCATATCTACCAGTCCTTCTAGCCATTTCATAGGCCATTGCATTTCTAAATAACGTCTTGTCATTGTAATTGGCTATCAACACCCAATCTTCTTCTGCCGGCATTCCAAAAATGGAAACATTAATATCTGTTCCAAAACCGTCCTGAGTAGTCAATCCATAACTTTTTTTCACAACGCCTTGCGAACTGTTTCCTCTTGTTTCGATTCCAATATGACTCGTAAAAGTAGGGGTGTCGGTCAATGCATTTACACCACTGGGGTTGTCTATAATACTCATAAATGCATATATCTTCGGTTCATCGGGAATGAGCAAACCATAGGTGTTGATACTCACAATAGGTAAATCGGAAGTGGTGAAATTTACGGGAAGAGAGGGAGAATTACTGAATTTGATACTCCAACTATTTAAAGTACCTGAACTGCCGTTTTTATTAATTACTTTCAATTTCCAATATCCATTGGCATTCTGTCCATTATTCAAAACACCGATATTTTCATCAGGACGAAAGGTCCCAGTATAACTACCCGAACCTTCATTCATAAAATAAATACCATGATCACTGAAATTGGTGTTTACAAATTGTGAGCCCCAACTCATCTGATTGGTCAAAACGACTTCCGTATTATTGGGAGCTATCAAAATCAGTATTATATTGTGCGTATCTGATGAGTTAAGTGACACTTTAACGGATTCCAAACCGTACGTTTGCGAAATAGTCGCCGGATTCAACCCACTGACTGATATATTGAAATAGCTGGTATTATTGGCTGAAATAGTGCCAGAGTTTCCATTATAAGTTTGACTCCAGACGATCAAAGTCATTCCCATTGCTAAAACAAGTGAGAGAAATCGTTGCATAATCAAGTAATTAAATTTGAGTGCGTGAAATTACAAAAGAATAAAATAAAGAAACTTGTGTATTTATCAGGAAAATCAATTTTTTTGTGCCAAAATTTGATTCGCTCTTTCCAAAGCCAAATCGACATTAAGGGCACAATTTTCTTCTCCGACCAAATCGATAATACCCGCCTTTTCCAAATCGTGTTTGACATTGACATTCATCCCCGATAAAACGACTTTAACCCCATTATGAGTGAGTTTTTTAATCATTTCATGTAATCGCTGGACGCCCGTACTGTCTACAAATGAAAGATGTCGCATCCGCAATATCAATACTTTGGGGTAAATTTTGAGCTGATTCAAAGTTTCCTCAAACAATTGAGAAGCTCCAAAAAACAAAGGCCCTTCAATTTGATAAATACTCACCTCTTTCGGAATGGACTTGACTTCTTGTTCAAATAACATTTCACTTTCCGGAGTTTTTACGATACCCGTTCCATCATCTTGTCGCACTTGTACCGAATCACTGATGCGTTTCATCAACACAAAACTGGATAGTACAATTCCAACCTCAATGGCAATGACCAAATCAAAAACTACCGTTAAGAAAAAAGTAACCAATAAAACCGTAATATCACCTCTTTTTCCTGTTCTGACCAAAGATGAAAATTGACGCCATTCGCTCATATGGTAAGAAACTACAATCAAGATTCCGGCTAAAGTAGCCATAGGTATCAACTTGGCATAAGGAGCAAAAACCAACATGATGAGTAATAAAACGATGACATGCACAATACCTGCAATGGGAGTACGACCTCCGTTTTTAACATTGGTCGCTGTTCTGGCAATGGCACCTGTGGCAGGAATACCTGCAAATAGTGCAGAAACAATATTGGCACTTCCTTGTGCTATCAATTCCGCATTGGGTCGATGCTTACTACCTATCATCCCATCGGCAACAACTGCCGATAATAAGGATTCAATAGCCCCCAATAAAGCTATGGCAAATGCCGGCTGAATCAACGCTTGAATGGTAGCAAAATTTACATGTGGGATACTGGGTAATGAAAAAGTATTGGGTATTTCTCCAAATTTACTCTCAATGGTTTCTACAGGAAGGTTGAAATATTTAACTATTACAACAGAAAGCAAAATAGCTATTATTGAACCCGGAACTTTGGAAGTAATCCGATGAAAATTAAAAGATATCAATACGGTTCCCAATGCCAATGCTGCTGCAATCCAATTAATTCCTTTAAAATTGTTAAAATAAATTTGCCATTTGGAAATAAAATCGGCTGGTAATTTATCAATTTCCAAACCGAAAAAATCCTTAATTTGGGAGGAAAATATAATCAAAGCAATTCCAGAAGTAAAGCCTACTATCAATGGATAAGGAATGTATTTGAGCAAATTTCCCATCTTGACCAATCCCATTCCGATGATGATAAATCCGGCCATAAAGGTCGCTATGATCAATCCATCTACGCCATGTTCCTGAACTATGGCATACACTATCACAATAAACGCTCCGGTCGGGCCACCTATCTGTACTCTACTTCCTCCAAATGCTGAAATAATAAACCCGGCTACAATGGCGGTAACCAAACCCTTTTCTGGAGATACACCCGACGCAATTGCAAAGGCAATAGCCAAAGGCAAAGCCACAATACCCACAATAATTCCCGACATGATGTCTTTGGAAACTTGTTTGCGGGTAATGAGTCCGTTTTTAAATAAAGTATAAAGTTTGGGATATAAATAACTGTACATCGTGAAAGTTTTTAGATTAAGATGCTGCAAAAGTATGGATTTTGAAGACCTTCGACAATTGAATAGACATAAATCCCTGAAAAATTCAATGCTTACCTCTCAAGCAAGCTTTTATTACTCAAAATAAGTAATGTTTCGCTTTTCGATACTTGTCAAATCTCCCTTGATGTAATTCATCTTTTCTATCCAATT
>JADZFW010000002.1 GCA_020854235.1 Flavobacteriaceae bacterium | reverse complement strand
CCGACGATTTCCAAGATTTGAGCATAACTATCCATGGCATCTTCAAAATCTTGCGGAGCAAAATCAAAGGCATCTTTGTGGGCAAATCCGTTTTCTTTGAGTGCCACTATTTTTTGCATCAATGGATGCGACAAGTGAAATTGTAAATCGGGATTATCTGTGAAAAAATTTGACATTTTAAAAGTTGATTAGGTTATTTGGTTATTAGGTTATTAAGTTTTGGGTTGATTAGTCAAATTGAAACCTCAACTTTAAACCTTTCCCGATAGCTATCGGGATGAAACTTGAAACTACTTGGTGTGTTCTCTGTAATATTTAATCATTTTTGGAATTACGTTTTCCACTTTTCCGGTGATGACATAATTCGCTATTTTGTTAATTGGAGCTTGTGGATCATTATTGATGGAAATAATCAAATTGGATTCCATCATGCCGGCAAGGTGCTGCACCTGACCTGAAATACCGCAAGCGATATACAATTTAGGGCGAACAGTAACGCCGGTTTGACCGATTTGACGAGCGTGTTCGGCAAAACCTGCGTCTACAGCAGCACGAGAAGCACCTACTTCGCCACCTAGAACACTTGCCAATTTGTGTAACAATTTGAAATTATCGGCAGAACCGACTCCAAAGCCTCCGGCAATGATGATGGGTGCGTTTTTGATATCTACTTTAGAAGCTTCGATGTGCCTTTCGATGATTTTTACGATAAAATCGGTTTCGTCCACATATTTAGCAACTTCAAGATTGACTAATTTCCCTTTGTATTGAATATCGACGATTTCTTTTTTCATGACGCCTTCTCGCACGGTTGCCATTTGTGGACGACAATCGGGATTGATGATGGTAGCGATGATATTACCACCAAAAGCGGGACGAATTTGATACAACAATTCGTTGTAAACGTGTTTGGTTTTGCTATCAGTATGTGTTCCGATTTCGAGTTCGGTACAATCGGCTGTCAAACCGCTTTTTAAAGCAGAAGACACACGCGGGCCCAAATCACGTCCGATGGTGGTAGCACCCATTAAGGCAATTTGTGGTTGTTGTTCTTGAAACAATTTGACCAATATAGACGTGTGGGGTAGGGTAGCATAGGGCGCCAAACGAGCATCGTCAGCGACATACAAAGTGTCAATACCATAAGGAAACAATTCCTTTTCCATTCCTTTCAAATTATTTCCGATAAGAATGGCTTCCAATTTACATTTAAGTTGGTTTGCCAAACTACGACCTTTGGTCAACAATTCGAAACTCACATCGGATATTTTGCCCTCTACAAGTTCGATATATACTATTATGTTATTCATTGATTTGGTTATTGGGTTATTAAGTTATTAGGTTATTGATTATTGGGTAATTGATTATTGGGTTATAAGTTTATTGATTATTGGGTAATTGATTAATGGGTTGATGATTTTTGTAAACGCAATCCGAAAATCACTATTAAAAATTATTGTTTTGATTTTAAGTATTTTATAAATCCATTAATAAGCAAAAGCGTACGATTATAGATTATTCTTATTTCTTCTAATTCTTTTTCAGTAATATAATTTTCGTCGAATGTTATAATGGAATGATCTAATGTTTCTGTTAAAGAACCTCTAGCCATTCTACAAAATTGGATGTTTTCTTGATAATTAAAACGTCCAAATCCTTCTGCAATATTATTTCCTACTGAACGTGATGAACGACTTATTTGACTTGCTAAATTATATTTTTCAAAATCCGGTAATTTTGGTATTAAGTTATCTTTTATATGGTTTCGTAGTTTACGTGCTTCTTTCCAACATTCTAGTTCTTCAAAAGTTTTAAAGTTTTCCATATTTGAACAACGAAATTACTTTGCAGATAATAACCTAATAACTCAATAATCTTTAATTATCCAACAATATGACTTTCAACCAATTCCTTCATCAATTCATCTATATCTTCATCCAAATCGGTGAAAGTTTTAGTTTCAACTGCTTGGAAAATGATATTGTCTACTTTCTTGACTTTGGTGGGTGATCCTGTTAGACCGAGTTGTTCGTGATCTACAGTGATATTATTTACACCCCATTCTTTGATGGTGAGGTGAGGATGTGCAATGGCCGATGCCAGATAATCGTCATTATTTTCTTGGCGATTACTCATTGTAGAAGCGTGTTTGTATTTCATCAAGCGTTTGGCATTGCGTGGACGACAATGTGGTGCGGTATTATTAACGGTTATGACCAAAGGAAATGGACATTCTACGGTTTCTACTCCGTGCTCCAAACGACGTTTTACTTGAATGGCTTTATCGGTGATTTTCACGATTTCTTCTGCATACGTTACTTGGGGAATTCCCAATTTTTCAGCAACCTGAGGACCAACCTGAGCCGTATCTCCATCAATAGCTTGACGACCACTGAAAATGATATCTACTTCACCTATTGATTTAATGGCACTAGCCAAAGCATAAGAGGTTGCTAGTGTATCACTACCAGCAAATGCTCTATCGGTTAATAAAATACCATCATCGGCGCCGCGGTAAAAGCCTTCTTTTAAGATTTCGACAGCTCTAGGTGGACCCATAGTGAGTAGGGTAATGGTTGAACCCGGATATTGGTCTTTCACGTTTAAGGCTTGTTCCAAAGCATGTAAATCTTCAGGATTGAAAATAGCAGGCAAAATAGAACGGTTGATGGTGCCATCGGCTTTCATAGCATCTTTACCGGCTTTGCGTGTGTCGGGTACTTGCTTGGCCAGTACTACGATATTGAATTTCTTCATTGATTTGGTTATTGGTTATTCTGGTATTAGGTTATTGGTTATTTTGCAATTTCTAATGAAATTTGTCTAATAATCAATAAGTAAATTGATTAATTCTAATAAAAATTCAAAATTAACGTATGTTAATGAATTAAATAATGATGAAAGTCAGGGTTTAAATTTCAGGAATTGAATGTTTATACTATTTTTATACAAATTTTTTCAAATGCTTCATTACCTACATCAATTGGAGATTGTTTTCTTGGAAAACGCCAATCCAACCCGCGCCAAACAACAAATTCAATACATGCGCAACCAATTTGGTGGTTATGGGATTCCATCACCTTTGCGTAACGAATTGCAAAAACCGTTTTTCGATAAAAACCATTTACCTAGCAAAGAAACCGCTTTTAAAATGATTAAATTATTGTGGGAAAAACCCGAGCGGGAATATCAATACTTTGCCATGCAACTAGCCTTCAAATATGTGAAACTTCAGGAAACCTCCGATATTGTTCTGTATGAATGGTTGATAACCCATAAAAGTTGGTGGGATACGGTGGATTATGTTGCACCCGAATTGGTAGGGGCATATTTTCAAAAGTTTCCTGAAATGAGGGATGTTACAGTTGAAAAGTGGCTGAGTTCTGGAAATATTTGGTTGCAAAGAAGCTGTTTGATTTTCCAATTAAAATACAGAGATAAAACTGATGCTGCCTTTTTAGCACAAAACATCAACAGGTTGCTAGGAAGTAGGGAATTTTTCATCAACAAAGCCATAGGTTGGAGTTTGCGCCAATATGCTAGATACCATCCGCAATGGGTTCTTAATTTTGTAGAAAAAACACCCGAATTATCGGGATTGAGTAGGAGGGAAGCGATAAGGAGAATTTCAGTTTGATAAATTCCAAATCCCAATTAAAACTGAATTTTTAAGAATAAATTTGGTGTAAATCCCAATGAGGTATAATTTTGAGTGGTATAATCTGCATTGAAAGTGGATTCCAAGGAACTGTATTGTCTTTGGTATTCTTTACTGAGAAAGTTTCGTTGGTTGTAAAGATTGAAGATTGAAAAACCAACCGTTCCTTTCCAATGATTTTGATTGGAAAATTGATACATTCCCGAAACGTCCATACGGTGAAAAGCAGGCAATCGGTGCGTGTTGAAAGAAATGATCTGATTGTTTTCATCCAACAAACTATAAGGTTTGCCGGTATGCCAATTCCATCCCAAAGCCATTGAAAATCGATTCCACTTTTTGAAAATCGATAAATTTAATGCGTGATGTATATCCGAATTTACCGGAAAGTATTGATTCTCATTGAGGTTTTCAAATTTATTTTGAGCATTTTGATAAGAATACGTCAACCAAGCGCGCCAATGATGGGCACTTTTTTGAATCAACACATCTACACCTTGGGTATATTCTTGACCTTGGTGTATTTCGGAATCAAACCGATTGAAAAAACCGAAAGTTAAAGAGGTAATTCCCGTCGTATTTTTATAATATAAATCGGCATCTAGTAGCCAATTATTGCGTTTATAGGTAATACCTCCGGTAATTTGTTGTCCGGTAATCATGGGATAATCGGCTTGATCACTCAGTACCCACACGTAATTTTCCAAACTCAAATCATTGGTGACGCTTTCCTGAATCTGACTCATAATCTGACTTTTCTTTTCATAGGTCAAATGTCCATGCCAATATGCGGCAAATGTTTTTTGTATGGATAAGCGCGGCTCAAAGCTATTGGTAAGAATATGAGTATAATAATTAAAACGTGCACCGGCTTGTAAATTCCAATCGCGATGATTGTATTTTAACTGTGCATAGCCAACATGGCTGATGTTGTACAAATGTTTTTGATTTAGAGTCAAACTCCAATCCTGATTGGCATTGGTAAAAGCATGCGAAATATCATTTCCCAATAATTGATAACCATAAGCTAAAGAGGTTTGATCATTAATCAAATGACTGAAATTCATTTCCATACCGGAATCCACAATGCGGTTGAGCTTGGTGAAAATTTCAAAATCATCAGTAGTATATTGCTGGTTTTTGGCATAATCAAATCCGTAAACCGAATAAAAAAGCAAAAGGTTTTGGCTGAAATGCTCATTAAAATTGTGTTTCCAATGCAAGCTATATCCCTGATTGTCTATGTTCATCAAATCGGTTTTTTGGGTATTGATTTCATCTAGCGTAGTAAAATCCAAATGGTTATCAATCCAAATGGCACTCAAAGACAAAAGATTGTTTGGAGTAGGTTGATAATTGAGTTTTAAAGTATAATCTTGATAGCGAAATTGATTTTCAGAATCAAACTTTTTAAAATCAGTGTTTTGGAAGACCTTTTTGGCCAATTGGTTGAAAGTTGGTGTTTGCAACCATTCTGTATAGGATTTTCTTCCGGAAACCTGCAAACTCATTTTATCTCGAATTATTGGAGTATGCAGTAAAACATCAGCGTTGATGCCATTTAATCCAAAACTCATCAAAGTTTGATCAGCAATTTCTTCAGTGGATTGCAAATCAATCACACTTGAAATTCTCTCTCCAAACTTTGGATTGGTACCTTTAAAATAAAAGTTGACTTTTTCAACCGCATTTGGATTAAATCCCGAAATCATTCCAAATAAATGTCCCGGATGATAAACCCTGATGCCATCCCACAAAATGAGATTTTGGTCCATACTTCCACCACGCACATGCAATCCTGTAGCGGTTTCATTGGGACTGATTACACCCGGTAATTGTTGTAATGATTGTAACACATCGGCATCGGTAATTCCCGACAGTAATTCCACTTTTTGAGGGTAAACAACAACTTTCTCGGTAGTTTTATTGATCCCTTTTGTCAAAAGTCCTTGAACAATCACTTCGTCTAGGTATTCTACTTTTTCACAAGCTTCTGTGTTTTTTAGAACAATGGAGTAATACCGGTCGTCAATTTTGAGTACTTCGAGATTAGTTTGCTGTTGAATGGCATCATGCACCTGTTGAAGCGTGTAATCTAGCGTTTTTAATGTGATGTGTTCAGTTGCAATTTGTTGATCCAAATAGGAATATCGGACATTAAATTTCTGAGAGAGTTTTTGAAGGACTTTTTCCAGTGGTGCCTGATCAAATTGTAAGGATTGCTTTTCAGGCTGTTGCGCCCAAAAAGGTGTGAAGATTAAAACAAAACACAAGAGCGATACAATACGCCTCATTCCTTTTTACGATTTAAAAGCCACTAATATACGAAAGAATCATTTCGTATAGAAGTGGCATTTCCTAATTAACCTAAATTCCCCTAGTTTTGGTTCAAAGCAGTTTCAGACAACACTACTTTTGAATCTTTAATATTATATTGAAGTTTCACCGGTAAACAAATAGATTCCAACGCTGTATCTAAATCGGAATGGGTGAAACTACCCGTGAATATTACTTTTTTATATTTTTCAGGATATTGAATTTGTATCCCAAATTGATTTTCCAAGGCATGCAAAACAACATAGAATGGTACACTTTTAAAACCGGATTCACCTGTAATCCAAAGCGGTTGAGGAATCGTTTCGGTTTGATATTCCACTTGGGAATCAATGATTCGAATCTTATTTCCAGGGGTCAAAATGATAGCATTTTTTCCTGATTTAACTTTGACCTTTCCTTCAAAACAGGTTACTTCAAACCAATCGGGACGAGCAATAACTTCAAATTTAGTTCCCAGAACTTCGACTTCGCCATAAGCAGTTTTGACGGTAAAGACCTTTCCTTTTTCGACTTCAAAATAGGCTGCTCCATCGAGTTTGATTTTGCGATGCATTGCAAACATTTTTGAGTAAGCAATCGAAGATTGGCTATTGAGCACAACAACAGATTTATCAGGTAATAATACGGATTTGGTACTACCGATATCAGCTATGGCTGATTGGGTGTAACCAAAAAATTGGTAAACACCAAAAAGGAGGAGCATTGAAGCGGCAATACCCACATATTTCCAAAGAGATGGTACTTTGGGCTGAGATTTTTTTTGAGTTTGAGTTAATTTTTGACTGAGTTCGAGCCAGTTTTGCTCCATATCAGGTGGCGTGAGTTGCAGCTGAGAAGATCCTGATTTTATTTTTTGATAGATTATAAAATCCTCAGTAGACACCAAACTTTGAAATTGGGCATCAGTGATCTGATCAGACATCCAGTCTGACAAATATTGCTCTGATAGATTTGCTTTTTGAATCATTTCATGATGTTTAAATATTTCCAATTTCTTTCCGCAATACCAACAATGCTTGATGCATGCGCTTTTCAACAGCTTTTACACTGATTTCCAATAGTTCTGCTATTTCCTTATAGGATTGGTTTTCAATTCTATTCATCAGAAAAACAAGTCTTTGTTTTTCCGGTAAACTTTCAAGGGCCAACTCCAATTTAGTTTGAAATTCTTGTTCCAAAACCAAATACTCGGGTGATTCCAGATGTATTTCGGTTTGCTGAAATTGGGTTTCAAATTTTACAACCACTTTGTCGTGCTTCAACTGATTCAACGCTTGCCTCATGGCTGTTGTAAATAAATAACTCTTTGCTTTTTCAACCGAAACACTTTTGCAATTTTCCCATAGAATTACAAAAGCATTTTGGGCAGTATCTTCTGCTCGTTGTACATTTCCAAATTTAAAGATCAAAAAATTCCGTAATAAGGCAAAGTAGGAAAGATATACGGTCTTGAAAACGGTATCTTCACAAACGGTTGCTTCTTCGCGAATCTGGTTCATACAATCAAATTAGTTGAAAACAATCGGTTTATTACTTTGGGGAATCTTGACGATGTAAAAGGGCTGAGTTATGACACACGTGGCATCTCCAGCGGGATTCAACCTTTCATAATCCACGATGATTTCAGTATCGTTTTCATTAATCGAATGGATTTCCAAACCATGTCCGCCATTACCATACAATTGATCGAAAATGGCAACTACCCTAAATTGATCAAAATCAACACTGGTTTCAGAAAAGGCTGCACTATAAGGATTATAAGCATCCATTTGAGTAATTAAGTCCTGCCATTGCGTGGCATTGGTAACAACCAAATTCTGTTGTGCTATATTTTCAGAACCCATGAGATTTCCCATACCTATCAGTATAGGGGTGATTTCGGTTTCTTCAATATACGAACATTTTGAAAAAAGACCTAAACCAAATACAAGTATGAAAACTTTTATTTTATGCATAGTAAAGAATCAAATTATTCACAAAACTCATTGATATGGTTGATAAATGCAGTTTGAGAATTGAATGTAAAAGTTTGAGAACCAGTTGGTGTATTTGGAAATGTTACAGTTACCGGATATACGAGATTCGGAATTAATGCGACATTTGGAAAATAGTATTGTAACAATTCATCGTTTGAATCCATTGTATAAACAGCTCCTTCATGCATGACTTGTACCGGGTAAGCAATCGTAAAACAAGTGCCTAATGAAGATCCGAAATTAAAACTACTCGTGTTTTGGCAATCAATAAAATCAGCTTGCGAATAGCCTTCACATTCGGCATGACAAGCATTTTCAAAAGTGATGATTCCATTGGGACCTTGTACACATACCGGGGCGTAAATAGCAGGACAAACACATCCGTCATTGCCACCACAATTGGGACTTTCCCATTCCAATACAGTATAACAATCGGGTGTATCATTGATGGAAATGCGGATAAAATCATGACTCAATTCACTGTCGGGAAAATTTTGAATGGTTATGGGTAATTGAGCTAGTGCATAGGTCCCTACGTGTACATTGTCTCTTGCATATACGTCAAAAAGGGCATTATCAGCATTGTTATAATTGAAATCAATGGTCAAGGCATAGGTATCATCGTCATTACAATCTCCAACGGTAACTTCTAGGTTAAATACTTCACAGTCAAAACCATTATTACAAGAAACTACATCATCTTGGGTGTAGCCTTCACATTCGGCAAAACACATATTGCCAAATTCCACAATGCCATTACCTGTATCTATACACACCGGACTGTAATATTCCGGACAAGCACAACCTTCATTGGGATCGGTACAGCTATCTATCAATTCGTTAAAAGCGTATAAATTGGCAATGCTTAAGGTAGCTCCTTGATACATCACCGTAATGGGAAATACAATCTCTGCCTGATAACCATTGGTTTGGGTATTGAGAAATGCCAAAAACGCCTGAACATCATCTATAGCTACATTCTGTCCGTTTTCTGAAGTCACGTAAATAGGAAAAACAATATCAAAACAAAACGTATTCACTACATCTTCATTGACAGATGTATAATCACAACTTTCCAACAAGGCGATTAATTCGACTTCGGAAGCGATGGTTAGGGTAACATTATCCTTAATCACTTGAAAAGGCATGATGATTCCGGTAATATAAT
>JADZFW010000001.1 GCA_020854235.1 Flavobacteriaceae bacterium | reverse complement strand
TTACCGACCATGAAGGCTTGTACAAACGTCCTGAAAAAACGGTTGAAAAAGTATATCAACCCAATGAAGTAGAAATCATTTATCTCCCTGATCCAATGGCTGCTGGCGTTGCATTATTCGTTTCCGAAGGATTTGAACATACGCATACACAAGAATTTAGTGCCAAAATGTTTAGTTTTTTCAGTAGTGAAGAGTTATCTTCCGACAAAACAAACACGGTAGAAATTCCAGATGATTGGTACCATGCTAAGCATCTGCGCATTCGCTTGGAAGAAGGGGAATTAGGAAGTAAATGGAATTCATCCGAACGTATTTTTACAGTATTTTTACCCAAAGGATATCGAACTCGTATTAAATACAGTACTTTCTGGAGAGAAGCCGATTTCAAAAAAATGTCGGCTATTTGGCAAATGATTAAGGAAAAAAATCCAAGTAATTTGACCGAGTTGGAAAAAGTGGTCAGAAGTGGTCAACATTGGATGATGAGTCCACCTCGAGAATTTGAATTGGTTCATGCTGTACAACAACCCGTAGAAACACCTGAAATTAAAAACATCATTCCCGATAGAGATTTTGGTGAAACTTTTGTGGATTTACATACCAAATTTAAAGTTCATGGAGAAAGCACCGAAAAGGTGAGTATTCAAGCCAAATGGACTGAACCTATAGATGATGGTATATCTGTAGAAATCAACGAAGCACAAGCAGGTAGAAATATGATTCCAGACATTGAAATTCAATACAATGACGACACTTTAACCTTTGGAACCATTCCTGAGTTAGTATTGATTCCAGCTCACAATCAACTGAAGAATATGGAAAAAATTCAAGCTATTCCATTGCAAAAACATCAGTTGAGAACTGAAGCCGAATTTAAGAAAGATCCTCAACCTGGTGCGGTCAAACTCAATAAAACCTATCAATTACAAAATACCAAATACCAAAAAGTATTGGCAGATAAAAATGCGGCTCCCAAAAACTTGGTCAATACCGTCAAATTTGATATTGCAGAAAGCAAATACGACTTTGTAAAGATGGTAGAATTACGCAAGGAACCATTGGCGCATCATTTTGGCGATACCAAACACCGTTGGGTAGATTATCAAGTAGTAGGAAACACAAGGTATGAGGAATATTTTACTAAAATTCTCAAAAAAAATCCAAAATTATCCATTACACGAGAAAGTAAATGGGTCGAAAAAATCAACATTTTAAGCGCTGCAAGGCCTATCTTACCGGAAATAGATTATGTGATACCTACTTTTGAATGGCGTAAAACCCAAAACGATGACACCATGCGTCACCGTAGAATGGGTGGCGGATTGAGAATCTATATCAAACGGCCTTGGTATAGTACCGGTGTCGATGAAATGCTAGGTGTGATTTTACCGCCCAAACCAAGCGGTAATGTTACCATGACGATGGTTGGAACCAATACTTCACCTTATACGGATTATTATACCCATTGGGCTATAGATCCTATTTTATATTCTGTTCAAACTGAAAAATCTTCACCACAACCGGAAGATTTTAGACTCAATCCGGTTTTGGATGATCAATTACAATATCCTGGTCAAGAAAACTTAAAAGCACAAGTAGCTGCTTATCCCGTATTTTTTGACGAGGATAAGCAAATGTGGTATGCCGATATTGCCATAGATCCTAAAAATGTGTATTTCCCATTTGTGAAATTGGCTATTGCACGCTACCAACCATTTTCTGTTAAAAAAGAAAATCGAGATGTATGCCTGTCTCCTGTAGTATTATCAACTTTTGTACAATTAGTTCCCGAACGTCAAACGACGGTACAATTTATTGATAAAAACAAATCAAAACTCAAAATTACAGTAGAAGGTACTATTTTTAATGAGAGATTTGCCAAATGGGGAAATCGTTCGTTTGTACGTATTTCGTTTGTGGATGCCTTGCAAGCCAAACCAATTGAAGGAGTAATAGATAGTGGAAAAAATAGTCAAAATTTGGTAGAAGAAGGTTTGGAAATTCTGTTGGTTCAAGGTAAGAATGTAACCAATAATAAGTATCTTGTTACACAAGAAATATCAATTCCAGCTACTTACAAGGAAAAACCTTATCAAATATTGATTGAGGAATTTGAACGCGGACCTTTAAAAACTGTAGGAGACGAAATTGACGCAAAATATGCTTCTCAGATGGTGCAAAACGAAGAAACCGATCGTTTGATTTATGCAGATGTCTTTACGGTGGGAGAAAAATAACTTAACTAACTATTTTATTTACAAAAAATTGAGGTTGTCCAAAATTAAAAAAAGACAACCTCAATTTTTTTTTTAATATCCAAGTTTAGTTCGAACTCTTTTTAACACAGTTTGAGCAACTCTACGTGCTTTTTCTGCACCTACTTGCAAAGCTTGATCAATCTCCGATTTGTGCACCATGTAATACTGATAACGCGAACGAACTTCAGCATATTTTTCCAAAATTAATTCGTAAAATGCTTGTTTGGCATGTCCATATCCATAGTTACCGGCTAAATATTGACTTCTCATAACTTCTGTTTGCTCTGGAGAAGCGATGAGTTTGTATAAATTGAAAAGATTACAAGTATCTGGATTTTTGGGATCTTCAAGTGGTGTACTATCCGTTTTGATTTGCATGATTTGTTTACGCAATTCTTTATCACTTAAAAAAATATTGATGATATTTCCCTTGGATTTACTCATTTTTTCCCCATCTGTACCCGGTACATACATCGTGTTATCTTGTATTTTGGCTTGAGGTGGTACTAATATTTGACCCATTTTAAAATTAACCCTATCGGCAACATCTCTAGCCATTTCAAGGTGTTGTAATTGATCTTTTCCAACGGGTACAATTTCAGCATCATAAAGTAAAATATCAGCAGCCATAAGCATGGGATAAGAAAACAATCCCGCATTGACATCACTCAAACGGTCAGCCTTATCTTTAAACGAATGAGCTAATGTCAAACGTTGGTATGGAAAAAAACAACTCAAATACCAAGCCAACTCAGTAACTTCAGGAATGTCACTTTGGCGATAAAATACAGTTTTATGAATATCCAAACCGGCAGCAAGCCAAGTAGCAGCTGTACTGTATGTATTTTCTCTCAATTCATCTCCATCTTTTATTTGAGTTAAGGAATGCATATCAGCAATAAAGAGAAAAGACTCATTCTGGGGCTGATTTGCCAATTGAATGGCTGGAAAAATTGCTCCTAATAGATTCCCTAAATGGGGTGTACCGGTACTTTGAACGCCTGTTAGTATTCTGGACATAAAAAAATTAAAAAATTATTATCTGTAAAAAAACGCTCCAAAAGTACTGAAAATAGGCGTTTCTAAAAAAAAATAACGCATAAAAAATAAATTTAGAGTCAAAAAAGCTACATTTTACGATCAAATGACGAAAAATGATAAATGTCATTATTTAAAAATTTAATTTTATGGTATTTTGTGCTATCATTGTTATAGTGCATATATTTTTTATAACTTATGTGACTAATTTGATAAAACAGAAACTGATTTCTAACTCAAATATTAAACTCAATAACTTAACTTTTAAAATCATGAACAAATCAAAATTATTTATCAGCCTATTTGCCTTTTTGGTAAGTTTGACTTTTATACAATGTACAAGTGAAGATCCTATTCCTGGCCCACAAGGTCAAGATGGTACGGATGGTATTGATGGCACAACTACTTGTGTCGCTTGTCACTCTACTTCACACAGAGAACCTATTGAGGCAGCATTCGATGAATCAGTTCACAATTTAGGTGTTTTAAATTCAGATGGAACTAGATCTAAACATATTTATGGAACCAATACTGTTTTTTCTGATGGTTCTTTAAATAGCAATAGAGCCTTTTGTTCAGAATGTCACTCGCAAGAAGGTTATAAAGATGCTGTTGAATATGGCAAACCAAATCCAAATGGATATGCTATGTATCAAAGTATTTCTTGCGAAGGTTGTCATGGAACATCTCACAGATCATTTGATTTTGCTACAGATGGAAATGATTACGGATTAAGACAAGTGCATGCAGTAAAACAAAAAATTACACCAACCAACTATCTTAATGCATCTGCTACAGGAGCCACAAGTACTAGTAATACTTGCTTATCTTGTCACCAAACTAGACCTGATTCAAACGGCTTTTTCAAAAGACCTGTTATCGAAAGTAATGAAAAAGACTTTGCAGGAAACGTAGTTATCAACAACACAACTAGTGGATTGACATACAAATTCTGGTCAAAAAGAACGCTTGCTTTAGCTGTTAGTCCATATCCAGCAGGTACTACAAACTACAAAGCTTATGCAAATACTGGAATTGGTGTTCATGAATCAACTTCAGGTGATCTTTGGATGGGAATAACAGGTATTGATATTGAAGGCACTACCACTCATTTACCAGCTGCCAAAACCGGTGCTCACTATAAATTTGCTTCTTGTACTTCATGTCATATGGATACTCCTAAAACTGATGGCTCCAAAGGTTCTCATACTTTCGATGTTTCATTCAATTCATGTAAAGCATGCCACACTAATCCTGAGAGTTTATTAACTACTTTTGATTCTGAATTTGACACAAAACTTGAAGAGTTAAGACTTGCTCTTTCTGCAAAAACAGCCTATTTCAATACTTCATCTTCAGGAAAGATTAGTATCAAAACCACTTTCCCAGCAAGCATTTCTTCTTCAACCAACACTACAACTTGGGATGTGTCAACTGAATTCCCATTGAAATACGTTCAAGCGTATTGGAATTATAAAATGTTGTTAGGTGATTTTGGTAAAGGTGTTCACAATCCACTTTATGTAAAAGCCTTGATTCAAAACTCAATTGAAGCATTACAATAATATTTTTATTAAACTTTAACAACTAATGTGTGTTATAGATGCATTAGTTGTTAAAGTTTAAAATTCAAAATTTAAATTTGGTTCTTAATTATTACAAGTAATACCAAAAAATTAAGGGAAACATTAAATTCAATTTATGTTTTCACTTATTGAGAACCAGATGTATGTTTTTATAAAACTTTAAATATATTTAAATGAAAAAAATATTTCAAATGATTTGCATTGGCGTAACTGGGTTGTTATTAAACTCATGTTATTACGATGATGTACCACCAACTCCTGAAATCCCTGATGGAACAGTTGTTACTTATAAAGCAGACATCGCACCTTTGTTAAGTGGTTGTACTACTTGTCATAACGGAACCCAATCTCCTGATTTGAGAAATACCCAACAAGCCTACAACGCTTTGTTCCCATCATATGTAGTTCTTGGAAATGCACCAAGTAGTAAACTCTATTATTTCGCCCCTGGTAACACAACAAGTGGTCATCCAAGTGTAGGAGTATCTTTGACTGATGCAAATTTTACTACTATGAAGTATTGGATTGATAATGAAGCTTTATACGAATAATTAAAGATTTAAAAGAATGAAAAATATCAAATCACTTATATGGTTACTCGTTTTGCTTCCTGTTTTTGCATTTTCACAAGAAGAGGAAACCGACACAACCGCTGTAGAAGTCAAAACTGAAGTTAATGAAGATAGACCCGAACGAAATGCTTTTGATAGCTCCCAAATTATTGACAATAATACTAGCGTAACTTTTGTGAAAGGGACTTTCGAAATAGTAATGCAACATCGTTTTGGACTGGTTAATGGCGGCACAAATGATGTGTTTGGCTTATGGGCTCCAACAAACATAAGATTAGCTTTAGGATATAGTTTAACAGACAGAATAACAGTTGGAGTTGGAACTACTAAAGATGGTAGAATGCAAGACTTTAATGCAAAAGTAGCTCTCTTAAGACAAACTCGATCAGGATCAATGCCTTTCAATTTAACCTATTATGGTAATATGGGTGTGGATGCAAGAACGCGAGATAACTTCCGTAATGTTCAAGATAGATATTCATATTTCCATCAGTTAATTTTATCTAGAAGAATGAATGCCAACTTGTCTTTACAATTGGCTTCAAGTGTGTCACATTACAATCTAGTTGAACCCACTCAAAGTAATGATTTATTTGCTTTAGAATTGGGTGGAAGATATAAAGTTAGTCCCCAAACTGCCATTTTATTTGATTGCACTTTACCTATAACCAAATTTGAAGAAGGAACACCTCTTCCTGGATTTAGTTTAGGTGCAGAATTTAATACTAGTGCACACGCCTTCCAAATTTATCTCACCAATTACAAAGGCATCTTAAATCAAAGAAGCCAATTTTACAATCAAAATGATTTTTTTAAATCAGATTTTATGGTAGGATTTACCATCACTCGTAGATATAATTTTTAAAAAGTAAAAAACTATTTTAAGTAACATATCTCATCAGTGATTTCATTGTAGGATATGTTACTTTTTTTTACCCAAAACAGGAAAAAACATAATCAATCATGGAAGATCAAAACACTAATTCAAGAAGAAAATTTTTAAAACTTGGTTTAATTTCCGGTGTAACTGCTATGGCTGGCGCTTCGCTTGTTTCTTGTTCATCTGAAGAAAAAAAACCTGAATCAGGTGAAAAAATGAGATTGCTAACCCCAGATGGAAAAATCGTCGAGGTAGATGCATCGAATATAAATAAATATCCCGAAGCATTGATCACTCCTGCTGAAGCAAGAAAAGGCATCCCAGATAGAAAATTTGTTATGGTGATTGATTTGGCCAAATGTAGCAATGCTCGTGCTTGTGTGGAAGGTTGTCAAAAAGCTCACAATTTGGATTCAGATCAAGAGTTTATGAAAATCCAACTCATTCAAAACAATGAAAATACAGAACCTTATTGGTTTCCTAAACCTTGTTTTCATTGCGATGAACCACCATGTGTAACTGTTTGTCCAACAGGTGCAACTTTTAAAAGAGAAGATAACATAGTACTAATTGACAATCAACGTTGTATAGGTTGTAAATTCTGCATGACTAGTTGCCCATACTCTGCTCGTCAATTTAATTGGGGACATAAAGCCAAATATGACAAAAAAGATCAACCTTATTCACCTGAAACTAGTGTTCCCGGCGCAGAAGGTACAGTGGTAAAATGTGATTTTTGCCCAGATTTATTAAGACAGGGACAATTACCTCATTGTGCCAAAGCGTGTCCAAACGGGGTAATCTACTTTGGAGATAAAAATGAAGATATCGTGACTAATGGGGAAGAATCATTCCAATTTTCAAAATTAATTACTGATAGAGGTGGATATAGACATTTGGAACATTTGGGAACAAAACCAAACGTTTACTATCTACCACCAGTTGACAAACAATATCCAGTTGAAAGAGGATTTGAAAACGAAGAGGAAATAAATGAACGTTATAAAAATGTTCCCTACGTAAAAGAATTGAAAAAACAAGGTAAAATATAACTAAATAACGCTTAAAAGATGGATATTATTAACAGAAAAAAAGCATTAGTTGAAGAGTTTTCTCCTATGTTGGAAAAATACAGTAAACTAACCAAATTATGGATAGCTTTTCTCGTTGCTGTAATTATAGTCGGTATTGTAGCTTTTGTGCTTCAAGTGGTATACGGACATGAAATTACCGGAATGAGAGATAATGTAGTTTGGGGTATTTATATTATAAACTTTATCTTTTTTGTTGGAATTAGTTATTCCGGAGCTTTTATTTCAGGAATACTTCATTTCTTTAAAACGCCCTGGAAAAACTCAATTTCAAGAATTGTAGAGATCATGACGGTAATTGCAATGGTAATTGGTCCAGTTTTTATATTATTGTGTATAGGCAGATTGGATAGACTACATTATTTGTTTATTTATCCTAGAATTCAGTCTCCAATTACATGGGATATCATTGCTGTAATGACCGATTTAATTGCTTGTTTCTTATATTTATACCTAACTTTCATTCCTGATTTAGCCATATTGAGAGATAATAGTGAAAATTTAAATTTACCCAAATGGCAAAAAAAGATGTATAAATTTTTAGCTATTAGATATCAAGATACACCTTCTCAACGTCACAGATTGCACAAAATTACCAGAACTATGTCCACAATTGTTATCGTTTTGGCAATCGTTGCATATTCTGTTTTGGCATGGATTTTTAGTCTCACCTTACAACCAGGTTGGAATAGTACCATTTTCGCTCCCAATTTTATTATTGCCGGACTATATTCTGGAATTAGTGTTATAATCATATCAATGTATTTCATTAGAAGACAATTTAAATTGGAACATTATATCTTCCAAAAACATTTTGTCATAGCAGGTATCATTTTACAAATACTAGCACTTCTTTTTGGTTATTTTACTTTTACTGATTATTTTTCTAAATGGTTTAGCACAAAGATCGACGATACAATACTTTTGAATAGTTTATTTTCCAGATATTTTATTGAATTTATTTTAGCCAATTATATTGGAATTTTAGTTCCTGTTTTAGTTATTTTCTTTAAAAAACTCAGAACGGTAAAAATGATCACATTTGCAGCTGTAATAGCGCTTTTAGGATTATGGCTCAATCGATATTTATTGGTTGTACCATCTCTAGAAAATCCATTTTTACCCATTCAAGAAACAGGTCCTGAATACATACATTATTCAGCAACTTGGATTGAATACTCATTAAGTTTTACTGGAATTGCAGCATTTTTACTCATATTT
This sequence comes from Flavobacteriaceae bacterium, assembly GCA_020854235.1. Lineage (GTDB taxonomy): Bacteria > Bacteroidota > Bacteroidia > Flavobacteriales > Flavobacteriaceae. The sequence continues at coordinate 3,144 of JADZFW010000001.1, read as the reverse complement.
ACTTTATTGGCAAAGTTTGTTCCAATTATTCCCATGTCAGGTATCATTGAAAACGAAGAGTTTAAAGCTAAGAGAATTCAAAAAAAGGATTCACCTGACGAATTCGATATTTAGAAGTTTTACTTGAATTAAATTATAAATCAATAAATAGTTTTTTTTAAAATTATATTCAAATCACAAACATAAAGAATACATTTTTAAACAATTATAAACTACTGATGTTTCCCTGAATTAAATGTTGTTAACTACAAATTAAATCAGGATATTTCATCTGATTATTAAAATATAAAAACATAAACAAATGAAAATAAATCAATTGAAATTATTTATTTCAGCAATTATTCTTATTGTCATTTCTACGGATAAAAGTTTAGCACAAGGGTTTAATGCAGATAATTACAAAATATTTTACAATTTCAAAACTGTAAAACAAATTGATAATAAAAGACTTTTTGAAGTAAGTTTTGTAACCCAAAATGCAGAAGATAAATTAGATGAAATGCCCGTTTTTAAGGCAGAAATCAAATTTTTAAATGTTTTGGGTGAACAAGAGGTATTATTGGGTTCCGTTTTGACTTCAAAAGATGGTATAGCACAATTAATTCTTCCAGAAAATCAAACTTATTTGAAAGATAGCGATGGTAGAATTACGGTTCGTGCTAAATTTGAAGCAACAGATGCCTTAGAAGAGCAATTAGAAGAAATTAGTTTCAAAGATTTAACTTTGGAATTTGATATAACTGAAATTGATAGTGTAAGAACTATTTCCGTTAATGCATACACCTTAGACAATAATGGTGAATCGATACCTGTAGAGGCTGCAGATATAGTTTTTTACGTGCAAGGAATGCTTTCTAAATTAAAAATAGAAGAAGGTGCTATAGAACAAGGTGTTTATGAATTTGAATACGTCAATCAAATTCCCGGTGATGATAAAGGAAATCTTACTTTTTATGCGATGATTGAAGAAAGTGATGATTTTGCTAATGTCATTCAAATGAAAAAAGCTAAATTTGGCACGATTATTGAAAAAAGTAAAATGGATAAAAATGCATTATGGGCCGATGCAGCACCTATATGGATGTATATAGTTCTTTCCATTTTATTAATTGGTGTATATTCCAATTTTGCCTATTCAATTGTCAACCTTTTTAAAATCAGAAACGAAAAAGTAGAACCAGAATCATAAACAAATATTAAACCAATCACAATTTTATTAATTAAACCAAAATAAGTAACTAAAAATGAAAACAATCAAATTACTATCAGTTGTCGCAATCGCAAGTTTCATGCTATTATCATTTGTAGATCAAGATAAATGGATCGTTCCTGCCAAAGATAAAGCAATGAAAAATACAGTTGAAAACAACAAAGAAAACTTAGCAGAAGGTAAAACACTTTATAATTTACATTGCAAATCTTGCCATGGAACTAAAGGGTTGGGTGATGGCACCAAAGCAAAAGGTTTGAAAGGTGATTTAGGAGATTTTTCATCAGCTGCATTCCAAGCCCAAACTGATGGAGAATTATTTTACAAAACCAAAAAAGGTAGAGAAGATATGCCTTCTTATGCAAAAAAAATGACCGATGAGGAAATCTGGATGACCGTTCATTTCATGAGAACTTTGAAAAAATAAGTTTAAATTTAATCTATAAAATAGCGTTTTTTGAAATCAAAAAACGCTATTTTTATTTATACCTATATTAATTCAAAGTTAGAGAAAATACAGGATATATTTATAAAAAAATGATTACCTTTGGATTATTATTGGTTGAATTACAATTCGCATGAAAATAAACACCAAAATAAGATATGGATTAAGAGCAATGATAGAAATTGCAAAACACACGTCTGAAAATGGAGTGCTTCAAAAAGATATAGCTGTAAACCAAAGTATTTCACTAAAATATTTAGACCCTATTCTAAATTCTTTGAAAGTTGCCAATTTAATTAAAAAAAAGAGTCATAAAGAAGGATATATTTTAGTTAAACCTGCAACAGAAATTACAATTTTTGAAATTCACAATGCATTTGAACCCGGAATCAGAATTATGGATTGCCTTGACATTAATAACGATTGCAGCATCGACACGAAATGCGATGTGAAAGGTTTTTGGTGCGAATTAAATACTTTGATTTCAGACAAATTTAAATCAGTAACTTTATCCGAATTAGTTCATATCAACTAAATCACTCACCTAAAAGTTTATTAATTTGATCAAGATTAGGGGCTAAAATAATTTCAATTCTTCTATTTTTGGCCTTACCTTCACTTGTTGTATTTGATTGAATTGGTATATATTCACTACGTCCAGCAGCAGTTATTTGAATGGGATTAACACCTTTATTTTGTAAAATTCTTACAATAGCCGTTGCCCTTTTTACGGACAAATCCCAATTATCCAATAGCGTTGTTCCACTGTAAGGCACATTATCTGTATGACCTTCTATCAATACCTCAATATCTTGATTCTGTACCAAAACTAAAGCCAATTTCTCCACAGCCTCAACACCTTGCATCCCAACTGCCCAACTACCTGAATCAAATAAGAGTTTGTTTTCCATTGAAACATAGACTTTTCCGTTTTTATGAGTAACGGTTAATCCTTTTCCTTCAAAACCTTTTAAAGCATTGGAAACAGCCGTTTTTAAGGCATTCATTTTGGCTTCTTTTGCTGCAATCAAATCTTGTAATTCGGCAATCGTTTGTGAACGAGCATCCAATTCAGATTGTAATTTGGTTAATCTGTTGCTTTCTTGAGCCAATTGATTTTCTTTTTGTTGCAACTCTTCTAACAGTTTACGTATTGTTAAAGCCTTTTCCGTCAATTCTGAGGCACTTTCCGACTGTAAGGCGTCATATGAAGCAATTAACTTATCAAGACGATCTTGGGCTGCTCTATTCTCATTTTCCAATCCTACTTTTCGATCATTCAACTCACGGATTGAAGCATCCAAGTTCTTCACGTCTAACAAAAGCTTATTTCGCTCTGAAACTAGTGATTCGTTTTGATCGATTAATTCACTGTTTGAATTGGATAATCTAGTGTATTTACGTTCCAAATCCTCATAAACCTTTTTGGATACGCAAGCAGAAAATGTAGTAATAATTATAACAGTAATCAATATATTTTTCATGTTGC